>JAUZPH010000298.1 GCA_030706065.1 Bacillota bacterium
AAAAAGTCCTGTGTTTTATTCTTCTCAAACTCCTCCATAGCCCTATCTGTTATAAAACTGACCACATAATTCATTATATAAAGATACAGGTTTTTCTTGGACTTGAAGTAGTGAAAAAGTATTCCTTTGGATATCCCTGCCCTGCTTGTTATAACGTCCGTTGAGGTATTTTCGTAGCCATTGTTTGCAAATTCCTCTATGCAGATGGCTATTATGGCCTCTCTTTTTTCCTCAGGCAGTTTCTCAAAAGCTGTATGCAATCCTAACACCTCGTATTCAGTTTATTATATCGTAATGTCCTTTTTATTATAGACTACATAGGAGGCTGCTATGCTTATTGTAATTACTGCGGCTAATATTAAAACATAGCGAATCTCCATGGAGCCCCTGTTTATTATCTCTGCAGAATCCACGTAACTGAAGGGACTGATGTTTTTAAGGGCCTTCAGCTTGTCTGAAACTCCAGCCATCACGTGAAAGAAGTAGCCAATAAATACAAGTCCAAGGGATGCGGACACTATATTTCTTGTCCTTCTCATAATTGAGGAGAGAAGGAAGGCCACCGCTCCAAAGGTCAGGTGAAGAAGAAAATTTCCAAGGCATAAAAATGCAAAGGCCTTTACGGGAACCTCAGGATTTTCCGTAAACTGAAAGCCAAGTATGCTGAAGACAGCTATAACAAGGTTTAGAATCAAAATATTCGTAAATACCGCAAGGAACTTTTGAATTATTATCTCGCCCCTAGTTACGGGCTCTGCAAGCAGAAACTCAATTGTCTTTTCTCCTGTTTCCTTGGCTACGATATTTGAACCAAGCATTGCTGCATATACACTTCCGATAAGAGTAGTCATGATATAAATTTCAATTCCGTAGTAGCCAAGAAGGGTGCCGAAGTTTAATTTATCCATTCCAAAAGCCTTTTTAAACCCCTCGGGATATGCCTTAAGAAGCTCCTCCATAGCCTTCTGGTCCTTTGCAAATTGCGGATAGACACTCAGCATAAGTATCACAAGGCCGCCAAGTATAAGACTCCAGATTATAAGGGCTTTCATATTTCTTTTAAACTCTCTTTGAAATATCATATTCCCACCTCCTACTTTTCATAATAATGCATGAAGACATCCTCAAGGGATGGCTCCTCTATCAGAACATCCTTGAAGTTCAAGGTCCCGAGCTTTGTTATAAGGGACTTCATGTCTCCTTCGTAGAGCATTATAAGGTTTCTTCCGCTTACTTCCCTCTTCACTGTTCCCTCAAGGTCCAACTTGATGTCTGCCTCCTCCTCAAAGGTAAGGGTTACGCGCTTAACCGAGTTTTTAGTAAGGTTTTCAACAGTCTCAACCTTTATAAGCCTTCCATCCTTTATTATTGCAACCCTGTCACACATCCTTTGAACCTCGCTTAAAATGTGAGAAGAGAAGAAAATCGTAACTCCCCTTTTCCTTTCCTCTTCAAGAAGCTCAAAGAAGGTATTTTGCATTAGTGGGTCAAGCCCACTTGTAGGCTCATCAAGTATAAGAAGCTTTGACTGGTGAAGGAGGGTCTTGACAATTCCAACCTTCTTTTTGTTGCCAAAGGAAAGGTCCTCTATCCTCCTGGTTAAATCAAGGTCAAGCCTTTCCGCAAGCTCCTTTATTCTCGTGGAGTTTGTTTTCCCGTGAAGCCCTGAGGAGTAATTAAGAAGGTCTATTACCTTCATGTCATCATAAAAATCAACTTCCGAGGGCAGATAACCGACATTCTTCCTGATTTCCCTTGATTGCTTCACTGCATCCATCCCGAAGATTGAAGCAGTTCCGGAGGTTGGGTATATAAAGTTTAAAAGGGTTCTGATGGTTGTACTCTTTCCTGACCCGTTAGGCCCTATAAACCCAAAGGTCTCCCCCTCCTCAATTGAGAAGCTGACATCAATAATCCCCCTGCTTTTCTTGTGGTAAAACTTGGTCAGTTTGTTGACTTCAAGAACGCTCATGCTTTTCCCTCCCTATTTGAGATAATTCATTGACTGATTAGTCAATTACATCTTAATAATATACCCCATTGACTAACGAGTCAATGGGGTATATAACTTTATCTTCCGAAATCCCCGGTTCTTTTGAAAGTCCCTTAACCAGCAACCTGGGAACTACAAACTTCGTCTTGTTTAAGCATGTATAAGCAGATATCCAGGTTGAAAACCCTACAGAATTCAATTTAGACGTAACTTAACATCACGGATAAATCAAAACATAAATTTCCGTATCTATTAAAATAGAAAGATCCTGTTAATGTTAACCAGATCTATTAACACATTATTTAATCCTTAAGCTTCATGCAGCATAAAAGTGTTACCAAAGGGATCAATAAAAAAGGCTTCCATTCCACCCCATGGTGTTTTTGTTGGTTCCTTAGTAAAAGTTACCCCTTGTTTGTTTAATTCTTCATATGTCTTCTTAACACTATCTGTAATAAAAGCTGTATCAAACCCCGGTTTATGATCTTGGTTCGGGAATGGTAACGTAAAAACAATACCTGCGTCCCCTTCTCCTGGGGTAACATTGAATATTTTATGACAGCTCGATATATGTATATAGAACACACAAAGTCTATTACATTCTGCCTTCGCAAAAATCCTTGAAGATTGGATATTTTACTCGGTACAATGTAGGACTTTTAGTGTGTTCTCAGTAGATTAAGCTTTTTTCCAACGCTTTAGAGTTGGTAATAAAGTTATCATTTCTCTTCTTGCTTCCTCTTCGCCTATTGCTTTTCCCAAAACAGGTACAATCATCTCAACCAATTCTTCCATTGTTAGATTAGGATCAATGAATTTTCCGTCTTTATAGCAATTTGTGCAGTAAATGCTTTTACTTCCGTCCGGTTCTGTTGCTATGAAATGTGCATGTTCTTCATTAAACGGTAACCCGCAGCTTTGACACATTGGTACTTTTGTCATTTTTATCATTCCTTTCGTATATTAATTAAATGTAGTGTGGCATTTTCAACACTATTCCTTAACATATCCTATATTTAACTATAACTATAAACTTAAACACCCAGCTCTTGAATTAACTTCTTAAATGTTTCATAAGCTGGCTTCGGCGAATAATCCTCACGCATAATACCATATTGATGAAAAAGATCCTCTTTTGAACTATCTGCATCCCGGAGCCCGAAAAGCTCATAATGTGAAATATTAAGCTCCTGGCGTAAATTATAGATTGTTCTAATAACTGTTTCAAGGACCTCTGATTGACGCTCATAGGTTCTTTCTATATTTGCAACGGGATTATTTCCCGTTGGCCATCCGTTTTCTGCAACTTTAATTGGAACTGAAGGTGGTATACCTGCCGCAGTAAGATTTTTTTCTCTTAAATCGCGGAGAGTATGTTCTACAGAGGCAGTTATTTCATTTAAATCAAGCGGCTGATCCTCAAATACGTCTACATAAAAATTATGTCCCACAAAATCAACTGAATCAATAAATGTTTTATTCCCTGCCTTTGCGAGATTTTCCCAAAAGTGTGGGACTGCTGCAGGACTTTCAGGAACAGAACCAAAACCAATCTTTATGGGTAGATTTCTCTCTCGCACTTCTTTTTTGGCATTAATTACTCCTTCCACAAGTGCTTGCAGTATATATGGCTTCGAACCTTCCATAAACGAGAGATTGGGTTCGTTTGTAATTTGAAGGGAATCTAAATGGGAACCATATCGGTTAATAACTTTTCTAATAAAATCAAGCCAATTGTTAAGTTGTATATCCGATTCCTGCTTATTTGTCCAATCACCGCAGCCTATTGTAAGATCTCCTATCAAGCCAGCATCGAGAAAGCGATCTGCATTTGATAGCATTTTTTCTTCCCATTCTTTTGTATATATAAGATAGTTTCTCGGTAACAGCTTTTTAGTCTCACCTTTAAGATCTATTAAAGCTAATTGAATCTTTTTGTAATTATCCTCAGGTCCAGTAGCCAAACCAAAAGGGGTCCCCGCCACACTTAACGGATAAATTCCAAATGTTAATCCTGATGAATTCATGTTCTTCACCTCTTCCTTTTTTATATTTTTTATTACTGTCTAGGATTTATTCAATACATTCGTTTACTCCGTATTATTGAAACTCTTTGTCTTTGGCTCATTTTTTAATCCTCCATCTTTTTCAGTAGTGCATTAGCTTTATGAAGAGCATAGTTCAAGTCATGTTGTTCTTCATCGCTTAACTTAGTTAGATTTTTACTAAGCCTTTTATAAATCTCTAACCACTTTTTATCTTGAGTTTCCTTGCCTGCAGGTGTCAATGATACTAACACTGCACGTTTATCATTTGGGTCAGATACTTTAACCAAATAACCACTAAGCTCCAAATCACGAATAATGTTAGTCAGTTGTTGTTTTGCCATATCCAAACCAATGCTGATTTCTTTAATATTCAAAGCCCTTTGTTTCATATACATAAACTCAATTACATGATTCTGCATGTGTGACAGCTTAATTGAATCCTTGTTCAAGTCACTGAAACTACCGAATAGATTCGATATTAAAGCAATGTATTCCTCAGCAATATTTTCGTTCATAGTCAATTCCTCACTTCTTTAATATAGTAAATATATTATTACTTATTTTGATTATTGTCAATCCAAATTACAATTAAAAGTAAATTATAATTTACTATTTAGTTTAGGTACACTCAATATATAATTTTTTTAATTGCTTAACAATATGAAATTATATTGAAATAAAAAAACTGGTCAAAATGATTTAACATAACTCTGACCAGTTCACTATATAATCACACATTTCCTTATAAATTATTGGAGGGTGGCTTTTATCCACATAATACTGAAGAACCCCACCATTACTTTGCATGCTGTCCAAATCAGAATATAACTCTTTCTCCATGTCCGCCAACCCAGCTCTTAAGCCCCGGATATTTGGCATCCAGATAATCTGTAAACAGTGCAGGGTCCTGGGTGTTGCCCGGAAACATCTCGTAGTGCCCCGGAACCACAAGCTCCGGCCTTAAATTGCCGGCCAGATCCACCGCCTCCTGATAGGTCATATTTCCTATAAGATTTGAACGGTACTTTACAGCATCTCTTCCGTTGATAGGTATAAATACGGCCTTAAACTTCTTCCACTTTTTAAGTTTAGTGAGCATTCCTTCATATATACATGTATCACCGGAATGATACAATCTGAATTCATTTCCCTCCACTATAAATCCTAAATA
>JAUZPH010000299.1 GCA_030706065.1 Bacillota bacterium
ATGAGTCTGTAGTCCAGTGATTTAACAAGACCGTGATCCTGTGCAATTACTCGGTAAGGCTTGATTCTGCTCGGTACATCCGGCCTGTAAAGTATAGGTGACAGATCCAGGCTTGATGCCTTCCAATGTTTAATGGCTTCATTGGTTTCCAGCTTATCTACGCGTCCTATCATTTCATTTACTGTTCTAAAGCCAAGCTGAGCCATATATTCTCTTACTTCCTGTGCCAGGAAGGTAAAGAAGTTTATGAGGTGCTCAACCTTTCCCTTAAAGTTCTTCCTGAGTTCCGGATCCTGAGTGGCTATACCCATATCACAAGTGTTCAGGTGACAGTTTCTCAGCATTGTGCAGCCCATCACTACCAACGCTGAGGATGCAAAGCCATATTCTTCTGCTCCAAGAAGAGCTGCTATGACTATATCCCTTCCGGTCTTGATCTGGCCGTCAGTCTGAATTCTGACTCTGCTTCTAAGATTGTTCATTACAAGAACCTGGTGAGTTTCAGATAATCCAAGCTCCCATGGAATTCCTGCATGCTTTATCGAAGACAGTGGTGATGCGCCTGTTCCTCCATCATATCCACTTATCAGTATCATGTCTGCATGAGCCTTTGCTACTCCGGCAGCAATGGTTCCTACACCAACTTCCGATACAAGCTTCACACTTATTCTTGCCGCAGGATTGACATTCTTTAAATCAAAAATGAGCTGTGCCAGGTCCTCGATGGAATATATATCATGATGCGGTGGAGGAGATATCAGATCTATGCCTGGAGTAGAATGTCTTACCCTTGCGATTTCTTCATCTACCTTCCTGCCCATAAGCTGTCCGCCTTCACCTGGCTTTGCTCCCTGGGCCATCTTTATCTGAAGTTCAAGTGCATTTACCAGATATTCTGCAGTAACACCAAAACGTGCTGAAGCTATCTGTTTGATAGCACTTCTTCTCAGGTCTCCATTGGCATCAGCGGTATATCTGTCATGATCCTCTCCTCCCTCACCTGAGTTGCTTTTTGCACCTAACCGGTTCATAGCTATAGCTATGGTTTCATGAGCTTCCTTACTGATTGATCCGAAAGACATAGCCCCTGTACAGAACCTCTTGACTATTTCGCTTACCGGTTCAACTTCTTCTATCGGAATGGACTTTCCATCATTCTTAAATTTAAGCAGGGATCTTAAGGTACACAGATTTCTGCTCTGGTCATTTATCATCGAAGTGTATTCCTTAAAGGTCTTATAATCCCCTCTTCTTACTCCAATTTGGAGCCTTGAAATAGTCATCGGATTGAACAGATGGAATTCACCGTCTCTTCTCCAGGCATACTGCCCGCCGGACTCCAATTCCTTAAGTGGCTTTCTTATATTATTGAAGGCCATTTTATGCCTTTGCAGCACTTCTTCTGCAATGACATCCAGGCCGATTCCTCCGATTCTTGACGGAGTACCCTCAAAGTACTTATCTACAATATCCTTTGAAAGTCCGATTGCTTCAAATATCTGAGCGCCGTGATAGCTCTGGAGGGTACATATGCCCATCTTTGAAAGTACCTTAAGCAAACCGGCACACATTGCCTTTATATAACTGTCAATAGCCTTGTCAGCATCTTCCGTTTCAATTTCCTTGTCTGCAACCAGCTTTTCAATGGTCTCATAGGCAAGATATGGGTTTACCGCTGTTGCTCCATAACCAACAAGTAGTGCCAGATGCATTATTTCTCTAGCCTCGCCGGTTTCGATGATAATTGAAACCTTTGTCCTTGTTTTTTCTCTTATGAGGTAGTGATGTACGGCAGAAACTGCCAGTAAGCTCGGTACAGCAGCATCATAAGCATCCACCTTTTTGTCACTGAGCACCAGGATATTGTAACCCTCTGCTATTCTCTTAGAAGCCCTTTCACATATCTTATCCAGAGCAACCTTGAAGCCTTCCACACCGGTATCGTATTTAAATGTAGTCGGAATAACAGTAGACTTGAAATCCTTGTTCCTCAAGTTCTTTATCTTGGCCATTTCCTCATTTCTCAGTATCGGTCTGTCTATTTCTATGAAGTAGTTGTCTTCAAAAACATCCGTTAATATATTTTCCTGAGCCCCCATATAATTCATAAGAGACATAACGAGTTTTTCTCTTATTGGATCTATAGGAGGATTGGTTACCTGTGCGAAAAGCTGTTTGAAGTAGGCAAACAGATTCTGAGGCTTGTTTGACAATACTGCAAGAGGAGTATCATTTCCCATGGAACCCAAAGGTTCTTTACCCTGCTCAGCCATTGGCGCTATAATGTCCTTCAAGTCCTCCAGGGTATATCCGAAGGCACTCTGCTTTTCTTTCAAGAATTCATTCGGAAGCTTGATATCTACTTCTGAATTTTCGTAGTCATCCAGCTTTCTTCTGTTCTTCTTAAGAATCTCTTCATAGGGCTTCGCCTTGCAAATCGTCTCCTTCATTTCCTCATCTTCAATTATTCTTCCCTGGGCTGTATCGATGAGGAACATCTTTCCCGGCTTTAACTTGCCTTTTCTTTCAATTTCCTCCGGTTTAAAATCCAGCACTCCAGCTTCAGATGACAAAACTGCAAGTCCATTTTTTGTTACAACGTATCTTGCTGGTCTCAGGCCGTTTCTGTCAACGGTGGCACCTACTTGAACTCCATCACTGAATACTACTGCTGCAGGTCCATCCCATGGCTCGATGAGAGAACCGTGATATTCATAGAAGGCCTTTTTATAGCTTTCCATATGATCGTTGCCCTCCCAGGCCTCAGGAATAAGCATCATCATGCTGTGTGCCATGCTTCTCCCGTCACATTCCAGCAGTTCAAATATATTGTCAAGGGACTCGGAATCGCTTCCGTTCTTCCTTATAATCGGGAATAACTTGGCTAAATCTTGTCCTAAAAATTCAGATTTCAGAACACCTTCCCTGGCATGCATCCAGTTTCTGTTACCTCTGATGGTGTTTATCTCACCATTGTGTGCAAGATATCTGAAAGGCTGTGCCAGACCCCAAGTCGGGAAGGTATTTGTGCTGTATCTCTGGTGTACTACAGCAACAGCACTCTTGAAGTTTATATCATCAAGGTCCACGAAATAGCTGTTTATCTGTTCAGCAACAAACAAACCCTTGTATATGATAGTTCTGCTTGACAAGGAACAAACATAGAAGTATTCAGAATTTCTCTTAACAAGTCTGTTTACTTCATTTTCCGTTCTCTTCCTTATAATATATAAAGTCTTTTCAAAATCTCTTTGGTCCTTACAGGTACTTTCAACAAAAACCTGCCTTATGGTCGGTTCTGTACCTCTTGCTGTCTCTCCTATTACTCTGTTGTCTACAGGTACATCTCTCCAGCCTAATATCTTCTGCCCCTCGTCCTGAACTATTCTCTCAAGGATTCCCTCACACTGCATTCTTACAGCGGGTTCTCTAGGAAGAAAAACCATACCTACCGCATATTTTGGAGGTTTTGGCAGCAGTATCCCCAGATTCTCACATTGAATCCTGAAAAATTCATCCGGTATCTGTACAAGTATACCTGCACCGTCTCCGGTCTTGGGATCTGAACCGACAGCCCCTCTATGAGTAAGGTTCTGAAGAACCCTGAGAGCGTTTTTAACTAATCCATGGCTTTTTTCACCTTTAATATTTGCTATGAAACCTACACCGCAGCTATCCTTCTCAAATTCCGGATCATATAATCCCTGCGGAGCAGGAAAACCCATTTCAAACTTCATTAAACAGCCCCCCTATAACTAAAAAAGTATTTATCCTAATTATACTCTCTATCTGCATTTTTTCAATATATTTCTTGCAATTTTAATAAAACTTTTTCTTATTTTTTGTTAATTTATTAGCAAAATTTTAATCTATTTATAAAAATTATCATTATGTATTCGTTTTCATTTTATGGTTTCACTAGTAGTTTTACTGCAATCGTTAACAAACTCAAAAGTAAGTTTAGTAAAATTTTTACAAATAAAAATTGCAAGAAATGAATTTTAATCAATTCATTTCTTGCAATACATAATAATATTCACTAAAATTCTAATATTTAGCTATGTTAAAGAATAGTGTTGAAAATCTCAGTATTTTATTAAATTGGCAATTTAGAATGGACAATGGACAATTAAGGATGATTTTTCTTAGCAAAGCCAAGAAAAATCCAATACTTATACTCCAAGGATATCCATTACTACATTCTTCATCTCTTCCTTACTGCATACCCTGTCGTGAAGTACAGGCTTTTTATCGATATCCCTGACTGCCTCCGGAACCGGGACTTTCCCAAGCTCCGACATTATCTCTATAAGGTCAAACTCATTTACTGTCTTATATTCTTCCTTTAGTGCTCCCATAACTGCACGGTTGAATTTATAGGGGCTTGCGGTAGCTGCAATGACGGTTTTTATTGAGTTATCCTTCGAATCCTCCAAATACTGTTTGTAGGCACTGTAGCCTACGGCAGTATGAGTATCGATTATATAGCCCTCCTCGTTAAAAACTTCTCTTATTGCCCTGAAGGTATCCCACTCACTTGCAAAGGCACCATAGAGATCTTCCATTCCACCTTTCATATCTTCATCAATCTCATAGTGTCCCTCTTTTTGCAGCGAACTCATCAGAGAACTCACCTTGTCGGCACTACCGCCGCTCAGGAGATATAATAACCTTTCAAGATTGCTTGAAATCAATATGTCCATGGAAGGAGAAGAGGTCAGGATAAATTCCCTTCTCCTGTCATACACACCGGTTCTTATAAAGTCATAAAGTACCTTGTTCTCATTGGAGGCACATATAAACCTGTCTATTGGAAGCCCCATAAGTTTCGCATATTTAGCAGCGAGAATGTTTCCGAAATTGCCGGTGGGCACTACAACATTAATCTTCTCACCCAGCTTTATTTCTCCTTTTTTTACAAGGTTTATATAGGAATGGAAGTAGTAGGCTGCCTGAGGTACAAGTCTTCCGATATTAATGGAATTAGCTGAGGAGAACATGGAATTCACCTTTGCCATCTTTTCCTTTACTTCGCCATCATTGAATATGGCTTTTACACCATTCTGAGCATCGTCAAAATTTCCGTGGATTCCAACTACGAAGGTATTAGAGCCTTTATGAGTCTTCATCTGAAGCTTTTGAATTTCGCTTACTCCTTTTTCAGGGAAAAATACAATTATCTTTATTCCCTCGATA
>JAUZPH010000003.1 GCA_030706065.1 Bacillota bacterium
ATGAATGGAACAACACTTAACAAAGGGTTAATTACATATCAATAAGTCTCTACGAAGAGCTCAAAATATCCTTGAGGGTGTAAGCATACAGGGCAGGTCTTAGGTGCTGCTTCTCCCTCAAATATATAGCCGCATTTAAGACATTTCCAGAACACTGGGGAATCCTTCTTAAATACACTCTCATTTTCAATATTGCCGAGCAGCTTCTTATATCTTTCTTCATGCCTTGCTTCCACCTTTGCAGTATTCCTGAAGGCTGCGGCAACTACAGGGAAACCTTCCTCCTGAGCGACCAGTGCAAATTTTGGGTAAAGTTTAATCCATTCTTCGTTCTCACCGCTTGCAGCAGCAGCCAGGTTGGCTTTTGTGTCACCAAGGGCAACAGGGTATGAAGCAGTTATTTCAACAGCCTCACCATTGAGCTCTTCATTCAGAAGGCTGAAGAACCGCTTTGCATGCATTAATTCCTGATCTGCAGTTTCTTCAAATATGTTACCTATCTGAACATATCCCTCCTTTTTTGCTACTTTGGCATAGTAAGTGTATCTGTTCCTTGCCTGTGATTCACCGGCAAAGGCCTTTAAGAGATTTTCTGCAGTTTTACTTCCCTTCAATGAAGCCATAATTGTCTCTCCTGCCTTTCTTTAATTTGATAGTGGGGATAATAACCTCAGAATCGGATGTTGAGAAAACTGAACTATTATACAATTCAAAGACATAACAATTATTATTATTGGGTACATTAAATTATATATTGTTTTTTTATTATTTATGATAAAAACTTGTCATTTGCTTAAGAGTAATAAGGAGGAAAGGTATGTCCAGGTACAGGCTAGATATCAGCGGCAGCATTGAATTGGGTGATTACAGTGACATTAACGACTATATAGAACTGGTAGATTACGGAGACAGTTTCACTGTTACCTTTGATAGAGTAAGCGGGGAAAATGTGGATATAATTTGCAGCATGCTGCAGGAGAAGGATTTTAAAATAGGTTCCAGGACGGAAGGGAAGGGCGGGAAGGTATACCTCTCAGCCTCAAGGAAGAGGTAGAGGAATATAGGCAATTCTTTAAAAAATAATTTTGTATAAGCTCTGACATGTGCCAAACAAGCAGCAGGAATTCCGGCTGCCTTTTATTATATTTGAAGTTGTGTATATTTCCGCAACTATGATATAATAAGGACTTAGGTGGTTATAATGGACACTATAAGGAAATTAAAGGCGGAGGGCTGAAGCAATGGATAAAAGATATGTTGTAGGTGTAGATTTAGGTGGTACAAAGATAAGTTGTGCTCTTTCCGATATGGAGGGAGATTTAATAAGCAAGATTACTATTCCCACAAATGCCCATGAAGGAGAAGAAGCAGTTCTGGGAAGGATTATATATTCTATAGAGGAAACAGTTAAAGAGGCAGGCAAGTCCTATGATGAGATTAAAGCCATAGGTATAGGTTCACCAGGACCTTTGGATTCAAAAACAGGAGTTATACTGAATACTCCAAACCTTCCTTTTAAGAATTTCAAGCTGGTTGAGGCTCTGGTTAACAGGTTTCAGATACCGACCTACCTTGAGAATGATGCCAATGCGGCAGCAATAGGGGAATATCTCTTTGGTGCTGCCAAGGGAACACAGAACATGGTTTATGTTACAGTAAGTACCGGAATAGGCGGAGGTGCCGTATTAAACGGAAGATTGTACAAGGGAGCTACCTCTAATGCCCTTGAAATTGGACACATAACAGTTCAACCGGAAGGCCCAAGATGCAACTGCGGAAATTATGGCTGTGCCGAGGCTCTGGCTTCAGGAACAGCTATCGGGAGACAGGCAAGAGAGGCCGTCGAGAGGGGACTGGATACAACACTTTCAGAATATGAGAAGGTGACCTCCTACGAGGTGTTCGTTGAGGCGGAAAAAGGAGATAAGGTTGCATCCTATATACTGAACAGGAGCCTGACCTACCTTGGGATATGCGTGGCAAATGTCATATGCTGCTTTGATCCTGAAGTGGTTGTAATTGGCGGAGGAGTATCCAAAGGCGGAGAAATTGTGTTTGAAAGGGTCAGGGAAGTGGTTAAGAACAGGGCATTGAGGCCAATGAATAACTGCAGCATAGTACCGGCAGGGCTGGGTACCGATGCAGGTGTAGTGGGAGCTGTAGCAGTTGCCATGACAGAAAGTAAATAAATACTGTATATTGCGGCACCGGGGTTGACTTATTTTTTGAGATACTCCGGTGTCTTATTCAATTGATAATTGAAGGAGGTTTGTTTATGAAGGCAGAAATAATGGCAGTGGGGACAGAACTGCTGCTGGGGGATATAGTGAATACCAATGCACAGTTCATAGCAAAGGAACTGGCTGCGCTGGGCATATCGGTGTATAGGCAGTCTGTGGTAGGAGATAATGCGGAAAGGTTGAGAGAGGCTATTCAGGAAGGCTTTAAGAGAGCGGACATCATCATTACCACCGGAGGGCTTGGTCCAACTAAGGATGATCTCACAAAAGAGACAGCATCGGAATACTTTGGAAGGAGCCTTGTAACGCATCAGGAATCCATGGAAGCAATCGAGGATTATTTTAAAAAGACAGGTAGAAGTATGACGGAATCCAACAAAAAGCAGGCATACTTTCCGGAAGGTGCTGTCATTTTGAAAAATAACAATGGTACTGCACCGGGATGCATCCTTGAACAGGATGGAAAGACAATAATTCTGCTGCCGGGGCCGCCAAAGGAAATGATACCTATGTTCAAGGAAGGGGTTGTTCCATATCTTGAAAAGCTTTCGGATGGCGTGCTGGTATCAAAGGTCCTAAGAATATGCGGTATCGGTGAAAGCCAGATGGAGGAAGAGATAAGGCATATAATAGAAGGACAGAGCAATCCAACGGTGGCTCCGTATGCAAAAGAAAACGAAGTTACTCTAAGGATAACGGCCAAGGCTGCGGAAAAGCAGGAGGCTGAAAAACTGATAGTACCGGTAGAGGAAAGTATAAGGGCAATTTTAGGCAAGCATATATATGGAGTTGATGACTGTACCCTGGAGGATGTTGTAGGGGAACTGCTGATTGAAAAAGGTTTGACTATATCTACTGCAGAATCCTGTACGGGAGGATTGATTGCGGGAACACTGATAAACTATCCCGGAATATCCGCTGTGCTGAGCCACGGCTTGGTGACATATTCCAATGAGGCCAAGATGCAGCTTCTGGGTGTAAAACAGGAGACCCTGGATAAGTATGGTGCTGTCAGTGAAGAAACTGCCCGGGAGATGGTTCAGGGCTTGATAAGCCTGACAGGAACAAGGGTAGGTATTTCAGTCACGGGTATTGCCGGGCCAGGGGGAGGAACAGAGGAGAAGCCTGTTGGACTGGTATATGCAGGCCTTTATATAGACGGCAGGGTAATGGTACGAAAGTTTAACTTTGCCGGAAACAGGCAGAAGGTAAGGAACAGAACAGTGGTAGGCGTCCTGGATTGGCTGAGGAGAGAAATTTTATGACTATACAGAATATAGCTTATAAGATATTGGGCGCGCTGTTCTTTGTAGTTGCCATTGCCCTTTACGGAGGACTGAATTATTACATAGGAAAAAGAATATGGCTCGGTTTATTCAGGCATGTATCCTTTGTAAATATCAAGGTTTACTGGGTCATTTACTGGGCTATAGTATTGTGTTATATTCCGGCCATGGTGCTTAGAAACCATCCGGGAAGGATACTTTCCCTGATGGAGCTTATGGGAGGCATATGGATGGGAGTAATGTTCTACCTTTTCATAGCCTTCCTGGTAATAGATTTGATAAGGCTACTGCTCAGGAAAGCAGGTTCCGAAGGTGTCATAAACATGATGGCCAGCGGCAGCTTCCAGGTAGTATTTTCTATAGTAATAGGTATCATTGTGGTGTTCTTTGTGGCTTACGGCATGAGGGAGGCTTCAATTTCCAAGGTTTCAACCTATAATTTTGATGTGTCGAAGCCTGTACAAGATAGTAACATGAAAATTGTTATGATCAGTGATATACACATTGGAGGAATTATCGGAAGAAGCAGAGTGGAAAATATGGTTAAGGAGATAAACAGCCTCAATCCGGATCTTGTCCTGTTTGCCGGGGATATTATCGACAGCAGCCTTGAGCCCTTCAAGGAACAGAATATGGGCGAGGTTTTCAGGCAGATCAAAAGCAGTTATGGAGTATATGGATGCCTGGGAAACCACGAGGGCTTTGACGGAAATGTTGGTGATATAGTCAAGGAATATGATGCTGCAGGGATCAGAATTCTACAAGACGAGGCAGTACTGGTTAATAACAGCGTCTATGTGGCAGGACGGGTGGATGCTTCCATTGCCAGGGGCAAGGGGAGAAAAAAGATAAGTGAAATTCTGACAGGGATAGATAAAAGTAAGCCCGTAATAATGCTGGATCACCAGCCTCTGGAATTTTCCGAGGAGGATAAGGAAGGCGTGGATTTACTCCTGTGCGGCCATACCCATAGAGGGCAGCTGGCTCCGGCAAATTTGATAACCCATAGAATCTATGAATTGGACTATGGATATCTTAAGAAGGGAAATCTCAATATCGTTGTATCCAGCGGATACGGTACGTGGGGGCCTCCCATGAGAATTGGGAGCCAGTCGGAGATTGTGGAAATAAACCTGGGACATTGATTTTGAAAGGGAGAGAAAAATGAAAGCTATATTTCGAGCCAATCTATTTATACTTCTCCTCGTAGTTTTTCAAATTATAAGCCAGATTACCATAGTGGGCAGGTTGGAAGAACTTATTGGCTATTCAAACCTGCTTATGATAGATGAGTATTTGTTCCTGCTCATACCTGTAATTCTATATATGATCATAACTAAGCAATCTCCAAAGGAGGTATTCAGGTTAAACAGGATATACCTAGCTGATGTCTTCAATGTAATAATAATTGCGGTGCTGTGTCAGCCTATAGCATCATTTTTGTCCCTGCTGACATCCCTGTTTTTTACAAACCCGGTATCTGAAGCTTTAAATGACCTTCAATCGGTATCCCTGCCTGTAATGCTGTTTATGATAGCAGTGACACCAGCTATCTGTGAGGAGGCGGTAACAAGGGGAGTAGTACTGCATGGATACAACAAGGTCGGTCTTTTCAAGGCAGCCTTGATAAACGGGCTGGTATTCTGCATACTTCACCTGAGCCCGCAGCAGTCTCTCTATACCTTTGCTCTAGGCTTTATTTTTGCATACATGGTGAGGGTAACCAATTCCATCTTCACCTCGATGCTTTGCCATTTTACCTTTAATGGAATCCAGGTAAGCCTATCGAAGCTTGTGGCAGATAATGCCGGTACAAACAGTGCACAAGGAAGTACAGCTGCAGTTGTAACTTTAGCTCAAATCATGAAGGAGATTATAATTCGCTTTGCCTTTGCTGCTGTCTGTGGGATTATAATCTATTCACTGATAAAATTATTGGAGAGCCGGCATAAAGCCTCTCTCCAGGAAAGCATGGAGCCTTTGAATGATTTCCATGGTGATACTCTTCCCATTACAAATGTAATTCAAAGCAGTGATGATATGGCCGGAGAACTTAACCGTGCAGATGCCGGAACCTACTTATATAACGGGAGTGCAGTAAGGAATCGGAGCGAAGCACTGCATGCCTATGTTCCTCTCATTCTTCTCGTAATTCTGTACCCAATTGTTATCGTACTATTTCGTTTATACTAAAGATGTGTGTGTTTAAACCTTAACAAATTCACCGGAGAAAATATCGAATCTTCAACGATTTTTCCGGATGTAAAATTTCAACAAATTAGAATTTAATCTGGAGGAAATTTTACATCCCGGATAAATTTATATATAAACTCACACATCTATAACGATAACGAAAACGAGAGGCAGTACAGCAGTTATATTAATTATGGTTAAAATCTGCTATTATATCCTTGAGGTGATTTGACTTGGATATAATAGCTTCTTTTTTTATATGTTTTATATTATTTGTGCTCGGAGCCGTTAAAGGTATCTTTGTAGGATATACGCTGACTTGTGCACTTGTACTGTTTATCGCAATTGCGGTATTCAAGGGCTTCAAAATCAGGAGCGTATTAAAGATGGTATATGATGGAGGAAAAAAGGTATTCATAGTACTTCAGATATTTGTTCTGATCGGAGCGATTATTTCAGTCTGGATGGCATCCGGAACTGTTCAGTCAATCGTGTACTATGGGCTTAAGTATATAAATGCCAACTACTTTATCCTTTCTGCTTTTATAATCTCCTCGATTGTATCTCTCCTAATAGGAACGTCCTTTGGTACGGTAAGCACTGTGGGTATAGCGCTGATGGTGATGGCCAGAGGAGGGAATGTGAATACTGCAGCTGCTGCAGGGGCAATTATAGCTGGAGCCTACTTTGGAGACAGGTGTTCACCTATGTCCTCCAGTGCTAACCTGGTGTCAACTATTACATCTACAGATCTCTATGTTAATATAAAAAATATGATTAGAACCTCAATTGTGCCAGTTATCGCTTCATTAGTTATATACGGGTTGATATCCTTGAGGTTTCCTATGACATCCTCGGGGTCGGGAATAGGCAGTGACATTGCTCTACATTATAAAGTAGGTATTGTTGCTCTCCTTCCGGCATTAATAATACTCGTCCTTTCATTGTTCAGGGTTAATGTTAAACTGGCCATGCTTATCAGTATAGCGGCTGCTGCATTGATATCTGTTACCGTCCAGCAGAACACTCCGGTGGAAACTCTTAAGTACATAATGACAGGATACAGCATGAAAAATAATTCTAATCTTGCAGCTATAATAACCGGAGGCGGGATCATTTCCATGCTGAAGGTATCCTTTGTGGTTTTCATTTCTTCGGGCTTTACGGGAATATTTGAAGGAACGGGAATGCTGAGCAGTCTTGAGAAATATACTGCAGCCCCAAGAAGCGATGCCGGAAGGTTTTGTACAGCAATAATTGTGAGCATAGTGACTGCCGCTTTTGGTTGTACGCAAGTCATGGCGGTAATATTGACATACACACTGATGAAGAAATCTTATCAGTATAAAGGTGATGAATCTGAGGAGGCTGCGGTAAGCCTGGAAAATACGGCTATTGTAATTGCCCCTTTGATTCCATGGAATATTGCAGTATTGGTGCCTCTCACCAGCCTTAATGCCGGTTTTAGTGCTATTTCCTTCAGTGTATATTTATATCTTCTCCCTCTGTGGAACCTGTTAATGAAAATATGGAAATCCGGGAGAATAAAATCGGCCAAATAAATAAAAAATATTTTCTATTTCCAATTTCCATAATATGTAATATAATTATTTTGTGGGTTGGGAGGTAATTTTTATGAGTAATAACACAAATAATAGCGCGCTATTGCTTGTTGACATCCAGAGAGGAATGACTGGCAGGCTGACAGCTGTGTATAAGGAAGAAGAATTGTTGAAAAATATTGATTCACTGATTAAAGCCGCAAAGGAGGCCGAGCAGCTTATCGTAAACGTACGGCACTATAACAGAATACTGGAGGCTTCACTGTTGGGAAACAAGAAGTCCAATCCGGGAACTATAACAAAGGATGGAGAACTGATAGTTTATAAGGAGAACATCAGTGCCTTTAAAGACACAATGTTGAAGCAGGAACTGGACAAGAGAGGTATCACCAGGATTATAGTTGCCGGAACAGTTACCCAGGGCTGCATAAAAGCCACCTGCCTGGACGGCAAGAGCCTTGGATATGAGGTGGTGCTGGTAGAAGATGGACACAGCAATTATAACCAGAATGCCGAGGAAGTAATCAGGCAGTGGAATGAGAGTTTAAAAAAAGAAAATATAAGCGTGTTAAAAACCAGTGAGATCAGCTTTGCATGCGAACATGAAATGATGGAGACTAAATTAAGGTAACTAAGATGTCTTTATATTTACTTGGTTAGCCCTGTCCCAAGGAGCAAGCTTTTGATTTAGTGCAAGATATGGTATATAATAGAATATATTTGGATAAAGGGGTTGACGGGATTGAGCACCTTGTATTTGGTAATGTCTCAAACGGGGACATGGTTATCAAAGGTTATAAAGATATATACCGGAGAAGAATATAATCATATATCTATCAGCCTGAAGAATAAACTTAATCCGATGTACAGCTTTGGGCGGGTTAAGGCTTCAAATCCTTTCAGTTCCGGTTTTGTGCTGGAAAATATAAATGAGGGTGTGTATAGATTATTCAGGGAATGCAGATGCAGGGTATATAAACTGGAGGTTTCAAAAGAGCAGTATATTAAGTTGAAGCGGACATTGAAGGAATTTGAGTCAAATAAGGACAAGTATAGATATAATCTCTTAGGACTGTTTTACATAGCTTTTAAGGTAGACAGATATAGAAAGAATCATTATTTTTGTTCCCAGTTTGTAGCGGAAGTAATTCAGAAGAGCGGGATATATGATTTTAGTAAACCTCTTAATCTGGTTACGGTCAGGGATTTTCTGGGTATACCTAACATCCATCCAATATTTGAGGGATATACCAGCAGGGGGCTTCAGTCTGAAGCAGTTTAACTTCAGGAATTATAGAGTATCGTTTATTTGGACATGCATGGCAGGGACTTCAATGGTACTTAGGGATTTTTGCCATTGATTATTTGAGAATAATTTTATAATAGAAGGCTGTTTTCTGTAAAGCCAGGTTTTAGGAGGCTGTCATGATAATAAGGCAGATGACCATCAACGATTATGAAGAAGTGTTGAGCCTGTGGGAGAGGACACCGGGAATCGGAATCAGTGAGGCAGATACCAGGGATAATATGTACAGGTTCTTGCAAAGAAATCCCTGCTTGAATATGGTATGTCAGATGGATAACAGAATAGTCGGAACTATACTATGCGGCAGCGACGGCAGGAGGGGATATATCTACCATACTGCAGTTGAACGGGAATACAGACTCAGAGGGATTGCCCTTGAACTGGTGAAGGAAGTATTAAAGAGGCTCAGGGTTTTAGGCATCGATAAATGCCATCTTTTTGTATTTGCGGATAATAAAGTTGGACAGGACTTTTGGAAGGCTGTCGGATGGCAGAGGAGAGATGATTTACTGATATTCTCAAAGAGGTCGGGAGAGTCGTAGTAAAGTAGTTTTCCTTAAGGAAAGCTTGAATGCAGGTATAAGCTGTTCTTCATTTAATTTTGTATTAAGCAGTAAGGTTACGGAATGGTGATTTTCAATGGATGAGATAAAGTTTACAAGGATTGCCGGATATTTTCATGGCTGTTCAGATATTTTATCGATGAAAAGTATACCATCTTGTACAACTTTTAGTTTTATAAGAGTTGGAAGTGCAGATGATATGCTTTTGTCTTTTAAAAGATAGTTTATTCCTTCGGAAAAGAAGATGAGGAGTTTGTTATGAATTATTTGGAATATATTAAGAGTGAGGACTTTATATTCCGGACAGAAGATGAAGTTTATTTGTTACATCTTGGCTTATCCGTATGAAAATACAGGATGCAGCAATATTATTTGCTTAAATCATTGATACTCACAAGTGGGAATAGTATTATAAATTATATGAGTATGGATGATTATATGCTTTTGCAGGGGGTTGAAGATGAATAGTAAGGAAATAGCAAAGCTTGCCGGAGTATCAAGGGCTACTGTATCAAGGGTAATAAACAATTCTGCAAATGTTCAACCGGAAACCAGGGAAAGAGTGATGGAGATAATAAAGGAAAACCATTATGTTCCTATAGAACATGCCAGAATGCTGGCCGGAAAAGTTACCAAGGTCATAGGAATGTTTATTGTTGATATTGAAACAGAGGATGCTGAGGCGAGGGTATCCAACAGCAGTTATTTTTCACAGTTTGTCAATTCAGTAGTGGATAGAGCAAAAAAGTATGGATATAATGTGCTTGTTTCTATTGTGGGAAGTGTTGCTGATTTTGAAAATGTTAAGAAGTTGTTTTTAAATAAATCCATAGCCGGAGGAATATTTATCGGTGAAAAAAGTGATGATACTCAAATAAATGAGCTTTTAAAATTCAACCTTAAAATGGTGGTTGTTGACAGGGAGCCCTCCGGTGATGGCACCGTGAACAGCTGCATAACTGTAAACTGGGATAATATTGGCGGGGGATATGCAGCTACCAGATATCTGATTGAGCTTGGACATAGAAAGATTGGACACTTGGCAGGAGATCTGAAAAAGCTTTCAGGCACTCACAGGTTTGAAGGCTATAAGCGTGCCCTCAAGGATGCAGGAATTGATATAGACGAGTCCCTTATCGCAAGGGGAACCTTTTCAGAGGCCAGCGGATATAGAGAAACTAAGAAATTGCTTTCAGTGCAGAAACCGACGGCTATTTTTGTAGGCAATGATTCAATGGCTATCGGAGCTATGAATGCAATAAAAGAGATGGGAATGAAAATTCCTGAGGACATATCAATTATTGGCTTTGATAATATCGAACTGTCGAAATACGTATCGCCGGCGCTGACCACTATGAGCAGTTCCCTTTTTGAAATAGCCAGTATATGTGTAGAAAACCTGATATCAAGTATAGAGAATGAGGCTAATATAGCTGCGGATTTCACTATTCCCTTAAAACTGGTGGAAAGAGAGTCCTGCAGAGCCATAAAATAAGGAGATATATTTAAAATGGGGGAAACCTTATGTATTTGGATGAGATAAAGTTTAAATTGAAAGAATATATGGAAGCTTATTCAAAGATATGGGATACCAGCTGTGCGGTGCTGGTAGCAAAGGATGAGGAAATTCTCTTCTGCGATGCCTATGGGTATGCAAATTTGGAGCATAGGGTACCCAACACCGTGTATACAAAGTTTTGGATAGCATCTATCACAAAATTGTTTACCTCTGCTGCCGTTATGATTCTTCAGGAACAGGGGTTCCTGAAGGTCAGTGATCCGATAATAAAGTTTCTCGAGGATTATCCATGTTTTGACGAAAGGATAACAATCCATCACCTGTTGACCCATTCCTCCGGAATTGTGAACTATTCGGCTCTTTCAGACTGGGAGGATGTAATCCAAAAGCAGTACTACAATGAAGCGGATTTTATTGACATCTTCAAGGACATGCCATTGGAATTTGAACCGGGCACCGGGCGGAGTTACAGCAATTCAGGCTACTACCTGCTGGGTATAATTGTGGAAAGAGTTTCGGGGCAGGCTTTTGAGGAATTTGTCAGGGAAAATATAATCAACAAGGCAGGTTTGACAAATACCGGCTTTATCAGGGAATATGAAGTGATTTCCCATATGGCAAGTGGCTATGAGTACAACGGGCCTGTTCTCGTGAAGGGTCACTTTTCCGAGATGACCAAAATATGGCCCTCCGGAGGAATATATTCCACGGTAGAGGATCTTTATAAGTGGAACAAGGCACTGCACCGTGGAATGTTCGTTTCCGATATATCCTTAAGTCAAATGTTCACTGACCACGGGAACAATTACGGCTATGGAACTGATGTATTTAAAAAGTATAATCGGAAAGCAGTAGGCCACAACGGATATTACTGCGGGTTCCTCACACAATACTATTATTACCCGGATGAGGGTGTTTTCGTATGTATATTGAGCAATAATTCCTATATGAATGTATGGAGGCTGTGTGATGAACTGGCGGCAATAGCCCTGGAGGAACCCAGCAGGCTGCCGGTAAAACCAAGGGCAGCAGGTAAAAACCTTGAAAGTTTTGACCGGTTCCTTGGAATCTACGATAATGGTGCAGGGCTTGCCATACGGATATTTAAGGATGAGGATAGGTTTCAGCTGAGGTTTAACCGTGACAACGCCTTTACAATCTATCCGATATCCGATAATGTATTTTGTAATGAACTACTGGATGAGCAGTATATCTTTGAAACAAATGAGTCCGGTGAGTTGTCTTTGTGGGGATGCATCAAGAGGCATTAAGGTTTATGCGGGCCTGGCAGGTTGGAATATATGTCAACCTGCCAGGCTTAGTTTTATGATTAGAACTTATCTGGGTTTTCTCCGCTTGGGTTTTGAGTTTTATATGGCACCCGGGCAGCGGGTATCATTTTAGAGACTGGCTTCCTTGCAGAGCTCTGTACCGAATTTAAGTTGCAGAAAAACTCTGTAAGGTCTAAAGTAGAGGCCTTACGGCAGTTCTGTCAGCAGTTTAAACTCATACCCCTGAGATTTTAACTCCTTCAGCACCTCATCCAGTAACTCCATATTGGTCTTGGATACGGCATGCAGAAGCATTATTGCACCGGGGTGGGCTCCTTCCAATATAGCTTTTCTGGCTGAAGCAAGAGAGGGTTGGTTATCTACCTCCCAATCCCGGTAGGCAAAGCTCCAAAAAATAGTCTTATAGCCAAGTTTCTTTGAGAGATATAGAGTCCGTTCGCTGTAGTAACCGCTGGGGGGTCTGTAGTACCTGAGCATCTCCATACCTGTCATTTCCTTATAAAGGCTGGCGAGGCCTGCGATTTCGTTATTAAATTCATCATCCGTTAAATCCGGACCATCGGCGTGACTTACGGAATGATTAAGCACAAGGTGTCCTTCCTCCAGCATCCTCTTTACCAAATCCGGCCGGCTTTTCAAATAGTGTTCCGTAATGAAGAATGAGACCTTGACTGCATTAACCTTAAGGTTATCCAGGATTGCGGGAGTGTATCCATTTTCATAGCCTTCGTCCATTGTAAGATAAATAATTTTCTCCGATGTATCACCAGTGTAAAAGGCAGTATATTTTTTTAATAAATCCTTCGCTTCTGGTGGACAGTTTGGTACGAGTCCCGGGCCTCGCTTTAAAAAGTACCAGCTCAGCTTTTCATTGTCCAAAGTAGGCGCGGTCGGAGACGGATTCTCTTTTGGCGGCGGTTCTGGCGGTGACTCAGGTGTCACCGGGGGTTCCTTTGGGGGTGGCGTCTTCAATTTTTCCTTAAAGGCCTCCCTGGCTTCAGAATAGCTTAGCAGATAGGGAATAATTGCTGAAGATGCACCGGCACTGCTTAAGAATTTACCTGAGTCGGACATCAGGCTTTGATAGCCGGTGAAGGGCAAAGCCAATACTATCAGGAGCAAAGATAAACATAGGAAGAGTTTGAATAATTTTTTCATGGACGGTACCAATTGCATTGATTCACTATATTCTACGAAGCTATTTGTCAAAAGGTTAAATTAATTTATTCTAATTGTATGTACGTTTTGTTATATTAATAGTAAAATGGGGATAGTGTTTTGGGAAATTTATATTAGGGGCTGCAATTATGGACAAGAATCGTATTATACAGGAAATAGATGATATAATAATACTGGTTGGGACTTACAGGTTTGTTGATCCTCAAAAGGTTTTGGAGTTGGGGGAAAAAGCTCTTGCAAAGGCTGAGGGTGTTAATTATGAACTGGGAAGGGCTGTCTTAACTCTGAGAATGGGGGAGGCCTATTCGAATATAGGCAGGTATGAGGACGCCATAGAGTTCATTTTTAACTCTCTGGATATTTTTGTGAAGGAAGGCATCTGTGACCTTCTCGCAGGGGCATATATTCTTTTGGGGATCATATTTACGGAATTGGCGGACTATGAAAGAAGCATGGATTTTTACAGTGCTGCTGAGGAAATTGCCAGAGAAATTGATGAAGGCAGGAAATTTGACGGGAATGCATCCACCGAACAGATGAATGCAATAATATTGAACAATGTGGCGGAAATATATAAACTCCTCAAGGATTATGAAGAGGCACTTGCCTGCTACAGGAAGAGCAGTGAAATAGATGAAAGACTGGATTTCAGGCCTTCAAGGGGGATTTCCTTGTTGAACCTAGGAGAGATGTACTACATTTTGGGAAATTATGATGAGGCTCTGGGACTTGTAGAAAAGTCATTGGAGTATATGAGGTTATATAATTACAGGTTGGGTGAGTCGGAGGCTTTTAGAGTACTTGCATTGACTCATTGGAAATTGGATCAGAACGAGAAGGTGGAGGAGTACTTCAGATATGCGGTGGAATTCAGTCATGAAGGATTATCGGCATACTATGAGATTGAGGTCTTAAAGGATTATTACGAGTATTTGAAGGATAAGGGAAAAAGGGAGGCTGCCATTGCGGAACTACAAAGGGCCTATAATATTTCAAAAGGCAATTCCGTAATAGAGAAGGCCCCAGAAATACTGGCACTGTTGGCAGGTACCTATGAGGAAATGGGAAGAAAGGAAGAAGCCTTCATATATTACAAGCTGTACCGCCAGTATGAAATAGAATATCACGATTCTCTGGCAAGGCAGCGGATAAACAGCCTGAAGGCAAGAAGAAGACTGGATAGAATAAGCGGCGAAAAGCGGCAGGTTGAAAGGAAGAATGAGGAACTCAGGAGGAAATCCGAGAAACTGGAGGAGATAGTTGAAAATATCTCTATAATCAGCGAACTTGGACAAAAGATTACATCTACCCTGGAACTGGAAGCCATAGTTAATATTCTATATAAAAGCATCAGTGAATTTATGAATATGAATACCTTTGGAATAGCACTGTATGATGAGGAGGAGAAACTCATCAAGCCTCTGAATTTTATAGGAGCGGATAAAAGGCTGAAGGCGCCAGAGGTATCCATATATAACAGGTATAGCATTTCGGCACGCTGCATATTAAATAAAGAGTTTACAATCATAAATGACATGGACAAGGAATTGCCTGAATTAATCGGAAGTATGAACAACGTAGTGGCTTCGAGTGATTCCGTTGATTCAAAATCAGCGATATTCTGTCCGCTGATAGTCAATGACTTTACAATTGGTGTTATGACGGTGCAGAATAGAGAAAAGAATGCATTCTCGGCATACCATGTTGAAATGCTGAAGGCCTTGTCAGCCTATGCTTCCATTGCAGTGAACAATGCCATAAAGTCCATGAAGCTTGAGATGGAAATAGAAAACAGGAAAAAGGTGCATATGGAACTGGAGCTTGCTAACGAGAAATTACTATATCTTTCCGAAAATGACGGGCTCACAGGAATACCAAACAGAAGAAAGTTTGATGATTTTATGAACAGCCTCTGGCACTCTTTCCTGGAGGACAAAAATAGAATTGCATTAATTCTGCTTGATATTGACAGCTTTAAGGAATATAACGATAATTATGGACATGTAGAAGGGGACAGGTGCATTATAGAAATAGCTAAGGTACTTGATGAAGAAGCTGAAGGCAGTTACTTTGCTGCCCGCTATGGCGGAGACGAATTTGCAGTTGTATTGCCGAAGTGCAGCCTTGATGAAGCACTTACCTTTGGAGAAGTTCTGAGAAAGAAGGTTGAAGGCTTGAATTTGGCACACGGCTTTTCAAAGGTCTCCGACAGGGTAACTATAACTCTAGGTGCAGCGTGTATTGCTCCAAGCAGTGAAGATACTATAAATGAGTTCATAAGGAAGACTGACAGTGCGCTTTATGAAGCGAAAAAGAGAGGCAGAAATCAAATAGCAGGAATTTAAATGAGGGAGTGATGGGGTATGTTCAGAGAAATGAGGAGGAAGGACAGAAAGGTCAGTGATGCTGATGCAGAGGCACTCCTTGGCAGAGGCGAGTATGGGATACTGTCCACTGTCTGCAGCAGCGGATATGCATATGGGGTTCCGCTGAGCTATGTTTATAAGGATGGGAGTATTTATTTTCACTGTGCTCAGGAAGGACTGAAGGTTGAGAACATTGAAGCAAATAACAAGGTATCCTTCTGTGTTGTCGGGAACACCGAGGTGCTGGCAGATAAATTCAGTACAAGATACGAAAGTGTTATTGTATTTGGAACAGCAGAACAGATAAGTGGAGTTGAAAAAGAGGCAGCAATGGAAGCTCTCATTGAAAAATATTCAAGAGATTATATGGAGCAGGGCTTGGAGTATATAAAAAAGGCTTTTGATATTACAAGGTTGTACAGGATAAGTATGGAGCATATCAGTGCAAAGGCCAGAAGATAGGTATGATACGGTGCAGTTTATGCGCCGTTTTTTTGTATATTTTTAGAGTAGTAAAATAGACACCGTTAATCTGCCAAAATATTTGCACTTTGCACCACTATATGTTATAAAGAAAGTGCAAATTCAATCCGTTGAAAGAAAGGGACAATCATGAATCTTTTAAGTGCAGAGAATATTACAAAGAGCTATAGTGAAAAGAAGCTGTTTAATAATATAAATTTAGGAATTAATGATGGGGACAAGATTGGTGTCATAGGCATCAACGGCACCGGTAAAAGTACCCTGCTGAAGGTAATTGCAGGAGTGGAGGAAGTGGATGAGGGAAGAATTATAAGATCCAATGCCCTGCAGATAGAGTACCTCTCACAAAACCCCTATTTTGATTCGGAGGCTACCGTGCTCCAGCAGGTCTTCAAAGGTAATTCTCCAATAATGAAGCTCATAAGAGAGTACGAAGAGGAACTTGAAAATTCTCAGAGCTCCGGTGAGAGGCTGATGAAGCTTGCACATCAAATGGATGCGTTGAATGCCTGGACTCTGGAAAGTGAGGCCAAGTCAGTGTTAAATACCCTGGGAATCTCGGATTTTTCCATCAGGGTCGGAACCCTGTCCGGTGGACAGAGAAAAAGAATAGCACTGGCATCCGCCTTGATCAACCCTTCAAATCTTCTTATACTTGATGAGCCTACCAACCATCTGGATAATGACATCATTGACTGGCTGGAGCAGTACCTTAACAAAAGAAAGGGTGCTCTGCTCATGATTACCCACGACAGATATTTCCTGGACAGGGTGGCAAATGAGATAATAGAGTTGGACAGGGGAACTTTGTACACCTATAAGGGTAACTATACGGAATTTCTGGAGAAGAAGTCTGAAAGGCTTGACAGGGAAGAAGCCAATGAAAAGAAGAGACAGAACCTTCTGAGAAAAGAACTGGTCTGGATAAAAAGAGGAGCAAAGGCAAGGACTACCAAGCAGAAGGCCAGAATTGACCGTTTCGATAAGCTTTCCGAACAGGTGGCCGATGTAATTGAAGACAAGATAGATATATCGGTGGCCAGCAGTAGGCTGGGGAAAAAGATCATCGAACTGGAGCATATAACAAAACGCTATGGCGAAAAGGTACTGATCAATGATTTCAATTATATTCTTCTCAGGGACGACAGGATTGGAATAGTAGGGCCAAACGGATACGGCAAATCTACCCTTATGAATATAATAGCGGGTACAGTAGAGCCGGACAGCGGAGAAGTGGAAAAGGGTGAAACCGTAAGGATAGGTTACTATTCACAGGAAAATTATCAACTGGATGATAATATGAGGGTAATTGAATATATAAGGGAAGGTGCAGAATATTTAACCACTGCTGAGGGCGACAAGATAAGCGCCTCTCAGATGCTGGAGAGATTCCTGTTTCCTCCTGAGGCTCAATGGACACCGATAGCTAAGCTGTCCGGGGGTGAAAAGAGGAGGCTATACCTGCTCAGAGTCCTTATGGAGGCACCTAATATACTTCTGCTGGATGAACCTACTAATGATCTGGATATTCAGACTCTGACCATTTTGGAGGACTATATAGATAATTTCCCAGGGGCAGTTATTGCTGTTTCCCATGACCGGTACTTCCTGGACAGGATAGCTGAAAGGATTTTTGCCTTTCAGAGCGGCGTCAAGATAAGCCAATACGTCGGAAATTATTCAGACTATAAGGATAAAGTTATTGAGGAAGAAAAGGTTACCGCAAAACGAGAGGAAAAAGCCAGAGCGGCTGCAGGGAAGCTGGATTATGCTGCGGATGATTTAAAGGAAGATAAGAAAAGGCAGGTCAAATTCTCCTATATGGAGCAGAGGGAATATGATCAGATAGATTCTGTAGTAGCCGGGCTTGAAGAGAAGATAGACGAGGTAGAGAAAAAAATTCACGAGTCTGCCTCTGATTATTCCTTGCTGCAGGAGCTCCTCGGAGAAAAAGAAGAACTGGAAAGACAGTTGGAAGAGAAGATGGAAAGATGGGTATATCTGAATGAACTTGCTGAGAAGATAGCAGAAGCCAGAAAGGAATAATTTTTACAAAATGAGGTGAGGTAAAAATGAGTACAGACGGTATCGACAGCATCGACGTAGCAAAGGCCTCTGTGAGGCTGGCCATAGCTTCCAGGGAGGAAGAAAAGGAACTTGAAGCGGAATACAGAGCTAAAGGGATACTTACAGTGGCTGTGGATGTCGGCGGAAATTTAATCAATTCCATACCTAAAATAATAGAAAGAGCGCTGGTAGCCTCCAAGAGATGCGGGCTGATAAAGGACTGCCATGTACATGACGGTGCAGTGGCAGGTGCCGCCCGTGAAGCCATTGCACAGCTTGCCCCCAAAGCCAACGGCCTTAATGTCGGGGGGAAAATCGGTATAGCAAGGCACGGCGAACACTTGAGCCTTTGCATATTCATGAGTATTGGACTGCTGCATCTCAATGAGGTTGTAATAGGCATAGGCCATCGTTCAATACCTGATATTTAAGGATATAAAAAAGCCATGAATTTTATGACTTTTTTATTATACTGTCTTTTTTGACTATAGATGTGGAAATTTATATTTGAAATTATCACCTTCGAAAAATCGGTGATGATTCGATATTTTCTCAGGTGAATACTAAAGGTTTAAATTTCCGCATCTGTAAAAACTGCTTGACTGGACTGCCGGAAAGAAGTAACCTAAAAGTATAAATACAAAGTTTGGAAAGTGGTGATACAATTGGTCAGAAATTATATGGAAGATATTCTCGATTTGATTCTGCCGAATGTTTTAAACGATTGCAACGGCATCTGCAAATGCTCACAATGTGTTGAAGATATAAAGGCCATAGCACTCAACAACCTGCAGCCTCATTATGTAGTTACGGAAAAGGGAATGGTCTATACAAAGGTAAACGAGCTTGTGGTTCAATTCAGAGCCGATGTTATTAAAGAGGCAGTAAGGGCAATTGACATTGTATCAATGAACCCGAGGCATGTAATAGAATAAGTTAGCCGGCTGGTATAGTAAGTGGAGTAAATGGCCGGGCCTTCTGCCATTCCTGTGATTTTAATAAAATATGTATAATAGGGCTTATTCTGCATAATCTAACATTAGAAGAGGTGATACTATGGATGACGAAATAGAGGCCTTGGACAATGTTGGAAACATACTGCAGAATACCGTTGCCCAATCGGCAAATATGGGAGCCTTTAATCTGGTTGTTTCTCCTATCAATGAATTTACGCTGCTTAACACCGATACGATGAAGATGGATAATAATGCGCCCAGGGGAACAAAGGCTGCAAACAGGATGCATGAATATGAACGGGAAGAGGACGACCAGGATTGAAGTTTTAAGAAAATCCGGAACATTATCAATGTATGCTTAATATAATAGTAAAAAGGAGCCTGTGTTCGAGGCAGCTACCGGAATTTTTAGTACGGAGCTGACTGACGAGCACAGGCTTTTTTGTAGATATGCCTTGACCGGAGATCATCGGATTTTTATACTGTATATGAAGTTATACGGAGGGAGTTAGGACATGGAGTACAGAATATCCAATGAATTTATAACTGTAGCCAGCAGTGATAAAGGCGCAGAGCTTTGCAGTATAAAGTCAAACAGAGATGGCTTGGAATACCTATGGCAGGCTGACCCGGCCTTTTGGGGCAGGCATGCGCCGGTGCTGTTCCCGATAGTAGGAAGGCTGAAGGAAGACAAAACTCTTATTGAGGGAAGAGGATATAGAATGTCTCAGCATGGCTTTGCCAGGGATATGGTTTTTGAAGTTGTGGAACACAGTGAAACTACAATTACATACAGAACAGAAAGCAGTGGGGAGACAAAGGAAAGGTATCCTTATGACTTTGTGCTGTATATTGGCTATATGCTGAAGGACAATGCTGTGGAAGTCAGCTACAGAGTTCAAAATTCCAGCGAAAAAAATATGTTTTTTTCAATAGGAGCCCATCCGGGATTTAATTGTCCTTTGGAGACAAGAGAGGAGTTCGAGGACTATTGCCTTGAATTTAACAGGGCAGAATTGATGGACAGCTATAGGTTAAAAAAGGGTCTTGTCCAGAATGAGAAGAAGCTTCTTTTTGATGCAAAAGTAAAGTGCTTGAACGTAAGTAAGGAGCTTTTTGAAGCAGATGCAATAATGCTTGTAGATATGGAGTCAACTGAATTGTCACTAAGGAGCAGAAAGAGCGGAAAAGGAGTATCTGTAGGCTATCAGGGTTTCCCATACCTCGGCATATGGTCTAAGCCGGAAGGGGCGCCTTTTGTCTGCATAGAACCCTGGTATGGAATTGCAGATTTTGAAGCCGGCAGCGGAGTATTTGAGGAGAAGAGGGGAGTATTGAAGCTTCAGGCAGGAGAAAGCTTTACCTGCAGCTTTACTATTAAGGTATACTGATTGATATAATTTAACGACTTTAAGGCATATGTCAGCCAAAAAAGGCAGGAGGCAAAAGGAGAAATCTAGCCTCCTTCCTTTTCATTTATCCTTTTGAGAAGTTCATCCAGCTTTCCTTTTAATTCAGTCAACTCCTTAAAATCGGTACCCAGAGCGCTTATTATGTTTTCAGGTACATTTTCAGCTTCCTTCCGCAGTGCTGCACCCTTAACTGTAAGTGTGACAAGCAGAACCCTTTCGTCCTCTGAAAAGCGTTTCCTTTCCAGCAATCCTGCTGCTTCGAGCCTCTTGAGTAACGGTGTCAGGGTTCCAGAATCCAGGAATAGTCTACTGCCTAATTCCTTCAGGGATATGCTGTTCTTCTCCCAAAGTACCAGCATTACAAGGTATTGAGGATAAGTTATTCCAAGCTCATCCAAAAAGGGCCTGTAGATTTTAGTTATAGCCCTGGAGACTGCATAGGCAGAGAAGCAGAGCTGATTATCCAGACTCAGCAGATCATAAGCATCCACAAGATCATCTCCCGTCGCCATTAATAATTATATTGAACAGGTGTATAATAATTTCTAAAGATGCGGAAATTTAAACCTTTAGTATTCGGCTGAGAAAATATCGAATTTTCACCGATTTTTCCAAGGCGATAAACTAAAATAAAATTTCCGCAGCTAAATACATAAACTCCTTTACTATAAGAGTTAACCAGTTGGTTATTGAATATACCATAATAAACATGATTTAATTAAATTGTCGATATTAATAGGAGAGGACGTGAAGTTATGAAAAAAATAGTTCTTGCCGGTGGATGCTTCTGGGGTGTTGAGGCATATCTGAATACCATTGAAGGAGTATCCTTTACAAAGGTTGGCTATGCCAATGGAAGAGTGCCAAACCCTACCTACGAGATGGTGTGCAATTTGAATACCGGATATGCCGAAGCCTGTTTTGTAGAGTACGATGAAGAGAGGCTGAGCCTGGAACAACTGCTCAAATCTTTCTGGTTTATTATTGACCCTACTGCATTGAACAGACAAGGCCATGATGTAGGAAGCCAGTACAGAACAGGAATTTTTTATATTGCTGAAGATGATCTTCAGACAATATTGAAATCCAAAGAAGAGGAACAGAAGAAATATGAGAAGAAGATTGTGACTGAGGTTAAGCCTCTGGAAAACTTTTATGATGCAGAGAAATATCACCAAAAGTATCTGGATAAGAACCCAAACGGCTATTGTCACATTCCAAGAGAACTGTTAAAAAAGAAATAAGTATTAATTTTATAAAACAATTTAACAACCTCCGAATATGAAAATATAGTATCTGTTTTATCAACTAATGATTTAATAAGCAGCATACTCCAATACCATGCATACCCTCTGTGATATTTTGCCATAATAAGGAGTAGTAAAATGCATTGGAGGGTATAAGATGACTGATATTCCCAACTTTTCGAATAGTTACTGGATAGATTCCCTGAAGACACCGGATTATCCTCAGCTTAAGGAGGATATTACCGTTGATGCCGCTGTAATCGGAGGCGGGATAGCGGGAATAACCACTGCCTATATGCTCCAGAAGGAGGGGCTTAAGGTAGCACTGGTTGAGGCAAACAAGGTACTTGCCGGTACTACGGGACATACTACAGCAAAGGTTACAATTCAGCACGGCCTGATCTACAACAAGATTAAGAACCATTACGGTGAGGAAAAGGCAAGGATGTACGGTGAAGCCAACAGTGCAGCGTTAAAGTTTGTGAGGGATATTGTAAAGGAAAAGAATATCGACTGCGACTTAATTGACCAGCACTCCTATGTACTGGCTATTACAGACGAGTACCTTCAGAAGGTGGAAAACGAAGTAAAGACTGCTCAGGCACTGGGGCTGAATGCCAAATTCGTCGAGAAGGTCGACCTGCCTTTTGAAGTAAAAGGCGCGGTGTGCTTTGAAAACCAGGCAATGTTCCACCCAAGGAAGTATTTAAAGGCTCTGTGTGATTTGATAAACGAAAAAGAGCAGTGCATATTTGAGGATACAAGAGCACTGGATATTGAGCCCGGTGCCATCGGAGACAGAGAACTTGTTGTGATTGCAAACGGGGGACTGAAGATACACTGTGATTATGCAGTTTTAGCCAGCCATTTTCCTTTCTACGACGGTTTTGGGATGTACTTTGCACGTATGTACCCTGAAAGGTCCTATGTTCTCGGAATCAAGACAAAAAAGGAATTTGGAGAGGGTATGTACATAACCGGTGAAGATCCGGCAAAATCCTTGAGGTATGTACCCTATAACGGAGGTAAACTGCTGCTGGTTGGCGGGGAACATCACAGGACGGGGCAGGAGAACAATACTATGGTAAGATATGAAAACCTACGGGATTTCGCAGAGGAGACCTATGGTATTGAGAAAATAGTCTACAGATGGTCCACTCAGGACCTGGTGACATTGGATGATATACCCTATATAGGCTATCTGACCCAGGGGAAGCATAATGCCTTTGTGGCCACCGGCTTCAGGAAATGGGGAATGACCTCAGGTACACTCTCCGGTATATTGATCAAGGATCTTATCCTTAAGAAAAACAGCCCGTGGCAGGAATTATACTCGCCATCCAGATTCAATCTGGATCCGTCTCTTAAGAATCTTATAAAGGATAATGCGGTGACAGCCAAGGAATTGATAAAGGGCAAGCTTAAGAATGTTCCACATACCATGGATGACCTTACACCGGATACTGCAAAGCTTATTAGTGTTGACGGCAACAAGGTAGGTGTATACAAGGATGCAGACGGGAACCTGCATATGGTGGATACCACCTGCAGGCATATGGGCTGCGAGGTACAGTGGAACAGTGCTGAGAGAAGCTGGGATTGTCCCTGCCACGGTTCTCGCTATACTGTTGACGGCCAGGTAATAGAAGGCCCGGCTCTAAAGCCTTTGGAAATGTTAAATGATTGATTTTGAGCCCTCCGGGGCTCTTTTAATTGGTCATCGGATACCGCATTATTTTATACAGCAGATTTGAGTGACGGATATAATCCAAGCTTCAACTTGAAAGGAGAAATGTAAAGTGGCAGTTGATACACTTAAAAGGCTTAGAAACATGGTAATATATTCGGTGTTTGTCAGGAACTATGGAAAAAACGGGACTTTTTCTGATGTTGAAAAAGACCTTGAAAGGATTAAAGGGCTGGGTGTGGATATTATATGTTTTTTGCCTGTATATCCTGTTGGCGAAACAAACAGAAAGGGAACACTGGGTTCACCGTATTCTATAAGGAATCACCGTGGTATAAATCCCGAATACGGTTCACCGGATGACTTCCGGAGGTTGATAGACAAGATACATAAGCTGGATATGAGAGTTATGATAGACATAGTCTTTTGCCATACTTCACCGGATTCAGACCTCTTGAAAAAACATCCAGAGTTCTTTTACAGGAAGCCTGATGGCAAATTGGGCAGCAGGGTAGGAGATGCGAGAGATATAATTGATTTGGACTACAGCAGCAAAGAATTATGGAAGGAACAGATCGATACAATGAAGTACTGGATATCCTTCGGTGCAGACGGGTTCAGATGCGATACGGCATCCCTGATTCCGATCAAGTTCTGGAAGGAGGCCAGAGAAGAGATTAGGAAGGTAAAGCCGGAGGTTGTATGGCTTGCCGAGAATATTGAACCGGATTCCATAACGGAGTTCAGGAAGAGGGGTTTTAACGCCGGATCGGACAGTGAATTATTTAATGTCTTTGACATGTGCTGTGATTATGATGTCCACAGGTACCTTCTGGGTTATCTTGAAGGTACAAATTCTTTAAAGGAATATATAACCAGAGCAGCACAGCAGGAATATATCTTTCCCGAGAATTATGTCAAACTCAGATTTCTTGAAAATCAGGACCGGCCGAGGGCAGCAGGTGTTATTCGGAACAGAGATAAGCTTAAGACTTGGACGGCGTACCTTTTCTTCCAGAAGGGAGCGGTGCTCATTTATAACGGGCAGGAAGCAATGGAGGATCACACTCAAAGCCTTTATGAGCATGACAAGATAGTATGGGAGGAGACGGATGAAGAATTTACAAAGCTTTTTAAAAGTCTTTCTGCACTGAAAAAACAGCCCATTATGGCAGAAGGGAATTACTCCATCGGAGTATACGATGATATGGACATTATAGTAATAACCTACGATATGGACGGCGAAAAATTGATGGGAATCTTCAATGTTGGGCTTGAAAAAGGTGAGATAAAGCTGCCGATAGCCGACGGCAATTACGATAATCTGGCAGTTGGGGGGGCAACCGCTGTAGAGGATGGAACGTTGATACTTACGGATAATCCGATAATAATCAAGTTGTAGCTTAAGGTGCATAAAACGAATCCGGGCAGCACTACAGTGCAGCCCGGTAAAAAGCCTAGGAATAGATATCCGAAAACTCGATATTGATAAGCTCGATGTTTGATGAATATGGATCGGGGGCGGTTATTCCATCCTCTTCTGCCGTTATGACCGGCAGTGTGATAATGAATTCACTTCCCTCATTAAGCCTGCTGCGGACTTCTATGGTTCCCCCATGAAGTTCAACAAAGGATTTTACAAGTGAAAGGCCTATACCGGTGCCTTCATGAAATCTTTTCAGTGTTTTATCAACTTGTCCGAACCGTTCAAAGATGAAATCCAGTTTATCCTCCGGGATACCTATGCCGGTATCCTTAACGGAGATTATCATATTGCTCTTAGTATCCTTTATTGTAACAAAGATATATCCATCGGGATTAGTAAATTTAAAGGCATTGGAAAGCAGATTCAAAATGATTCTTTCCAGCTTATCGGGGTCAAAGCTCATTACTTTTTCCTCTACATCGGTGTCGAAAATAAGAGTGATGGCCTTACTTTCCATATAGGGGACAACCGACAGGGAGATGTTCTCAATAGTACTTATAATATCGTGGTTTGAGGCATTCAATTTCAGGAAGCCCGAATCAAGCTTGGACAGGTCGAGGATATTATTTATGAGCCTCATGAGCCTGAAGGTATTTTGGTGGATTATTGAATAATATTTGTGCTGCTTTTCCATATCAGTGTTCACACTGCTGTCCTTGAGGGTCAGCACCTGAATTGCGGAATATATAACATTCAAAGGAGTTCGGAGTTCGTGGGATATGTTGGAGAAAAATTCCGTTATCATTCTGTTATACTCAAGGGATTCATTCAGAAGCTCCATATTTTTCTCAACATCCATCTGAAGCTTCTCGGCCTTTTTATCGGAAGTTACGTCGTGGAGTATGCTCAATATAGTAGGCTCTCCTTCATAGATGAAGCCTGTGGAAGTAGTGACCACCGAGAGGTTGTCACCAGAGGCTGTTATAATCTTCTCCTCAAAGGTGATTATGTCACTGCCCTTCAGATCATATTCGTTTAATATTCCACAAACTGCCTCTCTGCTATCCTCGGATACCAGTTTGGAAAAAGACATTCCCTTTAAGTCGGCGGAAGAGGAAAAGCCCAAAAGCCTGGCTGCTCTGTCGTTTGCCAGCAGTATCCTGTCAGATCTGTGTACCAGAACCATGTCGCCGGAGTTTTCCAGGAGAAGGTTATAGCAGTTTTTGTCCTTCAACAGTATTTCCTCAAAGGCCCTTCTATGCTTGTCCTGCTCCTGCAGCTCCTCATTTAATTTCTTAAGATGAATGTCCTTCTGCTTTATCCTTTCACTTTCAAGTCTCACATAATAGCCGAGGGACCAGGCAGTAGCAATAAATACTCCTACAAGGACAAGGTCGTTCTGAAAATAGCTATTCACCTCGGAAGAAGGTGCAAGCCGTATGTCTATGATTAAAATTGACAGAGATATTATCATTGAGGATATTATTCCATAAGTTATTCCAAGCTGAAGGGTGGAAAGAATTATAACGAAAATGAATACTATCTTATATTGGCTTCCGTATGTATCTGATAAAAACACCATGGAAAAAATGATAAGGGAAAATATGATATTTTCTATAAAAACAAGCCGTTTGTAATGTCTCGAACTTTGGGCTCTTACAGAAAAGATATACCACAAGTAATAAACAATAATAAACATGAGAGGGAAAAACAAAAAGGACAGACCTCCGATATCATTCAGAAATGGTGATGTGTTCCTTCCGTTTATTACTATTACCAAGCAGAAGAGCAGCGTAAAAAGCTTAATTGCCGCCAAAAGGTTCAACAGGTCCTTTTGCGCATTGTCATCATTATAGTTCATTTTATTACCTCGCCATCATAAGTGCTTAGGAAATTTAAACTTATCATTAGTAACTATTCGGCTGTTACTGAAAGTCGGATGGAATGACATCAACCTGAGGGTATTTGGTACTGTCCGTATCATCATAATGCCACCATTCAGAATTAAGGATTTTAAATCCGTTGGAAGTCATAACGTTTGTCAGAAGCTTCAGGTTTTTCTTTGCATTCTCGGAAATATTATTGTTGCTTCTGCCGGCGTGGGCTGTCAGATCATCGTATTTTGAAGGCATCTCCAGTTCTTTGCCCTGACTGTCCACAATAGTTACATCCACGGCTGCTCCTTTACTGTGTATTGAGCCGCCTTTCGATGGATTAGCCACATAACGTTCGTCAGGAACCTTACTCCAAAGTATTTTCTGGGCATAAGGGGGCCTGTAGCCATCAAATATTTTAATCCTGTACCCCAGCTTCATGAGTTCTTGGCTGGCTTTACTCAGCTTTGCCGCCGTTTCCTCCCTCAATAGGCAGATTGTAAAGTCGTATATTACCTTTCCTGTAAAATTATCAGCAGTAGCATATTTTAAGTCTACAACAATGTCACTATTAATGTCCTGAATATTGACCAGGTTCTTCATCTTTTTCGGTGGAGCCGGAGGAAGTACTTGAACTTCAGGTGTCGAAGGGATGCTTTCATTGGCCGGGACGGTAGGGCTCACATAATCACCCTTTAGAATCTGCGGTTCAGCAGTTGATGCAGGCTGTTGAACCTCGGAAGAAGAAACAGGCAAGGACAATCTATCCTTACCTGAACTGCAGCCATATAAAAGAATAGAAACAAATATTAACGGGATTATTAGACTACTGAAATTTTTCCTCATATACAATATTCACCTTCATATATCTATTTCAAGCTTCTCAAATACTGCTCGGTACCTATCACTATCCTTGGCTTTTTATCCGGATCCATCCATTTAAGCACCTTGAGCAAATCCCCTTCCGGAAGGCCTATACAGCCAGAAGTGCCCTTGCCGGTATAGGGGGAAATATGCATGAATATTGCAGAACCCTTTCCGATAACCTTCCCGTTGCCATAATTATAATCCAATGCCGCGGCATACTTATATAATGAAGTAGTATATAAATTCTCGTAACTGTAAAACCTTGATGCAGGGTCTTGTCCATCATAGTGGATCCACGTATTATATTCATCCTCATTATTAGGACTGCTTGTCCAAAGATCGCCGGGAGAAGTTTGCCTGTATTCCATCTTTACTCCCGGGTTGGGAGCACTGCCAAACTGGAACAGAAAGTCGTATATACCCATCGGAGTTGTCATATCTCCCTCGCGCTTATTGACATTCATACCTTTTCTGCCGACAACAGAATCAAAAGTCCACTTTTTAGACCATTTAGCATTTTCCTTTTCATAGACCTCGCACTTTGTATATTGGGACGATGCAGTGCTGACCAATATAATGATAGCATGACTGGAGCTGCCCAGAGGAATAGTATCAATCAATGCGGGAACCGAAGAGGTCTTTTCCG
>JAUZPH010000030.1 GCA_030706065.1 Bacillota bacterium
CGAGCTTAAAAAGTTCCTATCCAAGTCCTTAAGGGTCTATGATATTCCATTTGACTCCAACAGGAAAATGATGACGGTGATTATGAAGGAAAACGGCAGGGAAATATGCTATGTAAAAGGCGCACCGGAGAGGATTGTTGAAAAATGTAAAGGACTGCTCCTTAATGGGAGAGTAGTACCCCTTAATGACATCTATAAAAAGACAATATTAAAAAATATGGAAGCGATGTCCGGCAGAGCGCTGAGATGTATAGCAGGAGCATATAAGGACAGCGGAATCACTCACAGCAACTCGGTAGAAAGAGATTTGATTTTCGTGGGTATTGCAGGCATAATTGACCCTCCGAGGAAGGAGGTTAAGGACGCAGTCCTGCAGTGCCGTGTAGCCGGGATAAAACCGGTTATGATAACCGGAGACCATAAGAATACCGCCTATGCAATAGGAAAAGAACTGGACATGTGTAGGGACATTAGTGAAGTTATAACCGGAGAAGAATTAGATAAACTGAGCGATACGGAACTCTATTCCCAGATAGAAAAGTACTCGATATTTGCCAGGGTTAACCCCCATCACAAACTGAGGATAGTTCAAATTTTAAAGTCGAAAAAGAAAATTGTAGCCATGACCGGTGATGGAGTAAACGATGCACCTGCCGTTAAAGAAGCCGATATAGGCATAGCCATGGGTATATCGGGAACGGATGTAACAAAGGAAGCATCTTCCATGATTCTGATGGATGACAATTTTGCAACCATTGTTGCGGCGGTGGAAGAAGGAAGAGTTATATATGACAACATAAGGAAGTTCATAAGATACCTGTTATCCTGCAATCTGGGAGAAGTGCTCACCATGTTTCTTGCTTCATTGTTTTATTTGCCGACCCCATTAAAGGCAATACAGATCCTGCTTGTGAACCTTGCTACCGATGGACTGCCGGCAATAGCCCTGGGTGTGGATCCGCCTGAGAAGGATATTATGTTTGAGAAGCCGAGGCCCAGGAATGAGAGTATCTTTGCCCGGGGACTCACTGACAAGATTATTGTGAGAGGAACTCTAATAGGAATATGTACAGTAATGGCATTTATAGTTGGAAGAAGGTACAACTATTCATTGGAATGCTGCAGAACAATAGCATTGAGTACGTTGGTACTATCACAACTCATACATGTTTTTGAATGCAGGTCGGAAAAGCATTCTCTTTTTGAGATAAACCTTCTTACCAATATATACTTGATCGGTGCAGTATTTGTTTCCATAATTATGTTATTATCGGTTATTTACATAGCTCCGCTGCAGGTGGTATTCAGTACTGTAGCTTTGGGCACAGGACAGTGGTTTATTGTTCTGTTCTTCTCAGGCATAATAGCCTTCATCAATAGTCTGTATCTGTATCTCCAGAAAAAATAAATACGGAAGCTGAGCTTCCGTATTTTTATTTATATTTATACTGAACTTTATTAGACTTTTTAACGGCATTATTGTCTACCGGGACTAAATCCTTCTTGGTAGTCAAATTAAGAACGTTTAGAATTTCAATGGTCTCCCTGTTTTCCTTTCCTTTCTTTCCTTTTAATCCTTGAACAATTACCAGATTACCCATACTGATGGAGATAAAGGCTGGTTTCTTGAACCATCTGTTTTTCTTATATACGCAGCTTACCACACCCTTGCTTCTCTCAGGCCTCACGATTAGAACAACCCTCAGCCTATGGAATATCCAGAGTATAGGTTTTGCCTCAATTTTAACGGAAAGAACATTACCTCTTATCTGAGTGAGGCGGTCTCCGTATTTTCTCAGGTATGAATCCTGATAGTATTTTGCCAGCTTTTCTCTAAATCCCATATGTAAAAACTCCTTTACTTATAATTTGCCACATTAATAGATAATAATTATTTTAATAAGTATGTAGTGAATTGTAAATGCAATTTATTCAGAAAAACCGATAATTATTTTAAATAGGTCACTTATTCCGGTTTACCTGATATTTTACTCTGAAATACTCAGTCTTAATTATTATAGCATAGTATTATTAATAATAAAATATCAGATATATGTACAGATGCGGAAATTTAAACCTTCAGTATTCGACTGAGAAAATATCGAATGTTCACCGATTTTATGAAGTCGATAGATTAAATATAAATTTCCGCATCTATATTTGTTATTCCCCAAAGCACGCAGGTTTACACATGGCCTGGAATTATAGGTGAAAATTCCTGTTACTAAATAGAAAAAGTAACTGTTTTCAGCAAATAATGTAATATTAACTTACATAATTTTATAAATTATGGTATTATAAACTTTAGAAGAAAAATGAATATATTTACATATATTAACTGAAAGATAGTGAGGCTTTTATAAATTTAAATATTATGATTGTGTGGTGGTAAAAGCTATGTGTCTTGGTGTACCTTTAAGAATAGAAAGCCTTGAAGATAACAATGAAGCCCTGGCGGAAATGAACGGAGTAAAAAAAAGAATAAGAATTGACCTTGTCCCAAATGTCAAATGTGGAGAATATGTAATGGTTCATGCCGGCTTTGCCCTTGAAATAATAAAGGAAAATGCAGCAAGGGAAACTCTGGATGCCTTAGAGGAACTAAGGACGATTGTATCCCATGAGCAGCAGGATAGTTGAAATATGGATATAGAGGATTTAAAAAGGAAGCTGGCGTATATAAACTGTTATACTAAAGAAATAAATATTATGGAAGTATGCGGCACTCATACCATGTCCATAGGAAAGAATGGTATAAGGGACCTTCTATCTCCTAATATAAATCTCCTGTCCGGTCCAGGTTGTCCTGTTTGTGTTACCCCTGATCATTATATCGATTATATCTACGATCTGGCTTTGAACAAGGAATGTATAATTGCTACTTATGGTGATATGATAAGGGTCCCCGGTTCCACCAGAAGTATCTCGCTGGAAAAGGCAAAAGCCTTTGGTGCCGATGTAAGAATGGTATACTCAAGTATGGATGCCGTCAGGCTTGCACGGCAAAACCATGGGAAAAAGGTTGTATTTCTTGGTATTGGCTTTGAAACTACAACACCGGCTACAGCAATTGCGATAAAAGAGGCGGAGAAGTCTCAAATCCATAATTTCTATGTGTTGTCCATGCATAAGAGAATTGAGCCGGTGATGAGGGCTTTACTTGAGGATAAAGACTTACGAATCGACGCATTTCTGTGCCCGGGGCACGTGGCAGTGATAATTGGAGAGGATGGATTTAAGTTTTTAGAGGAATATAATTGTGTTTCGGCCATAGCGGGCTTTGAAACGGAAGAAATTATAGATGGCTTATACTTTATTGTAAAGGATTTAATAAGCGGAGGCAGATGCATTAAAAATGCCTATGGCACTCTTGTAAGCAAAGAAGGAAATAATGCAGCCAAAGAGATAATAGGTGAAGTGTTTGAAAGCAGGTATGACTACTGGAGAGGCTTAGGTATGATAGAATCCAGCGGTTACAAGCTTAAAGCATCCTTTAAAGACCATGATATTGAGGCGCTGTATCCTGTAAACAATGATAATGTAAATAAGAAAGATATCGGCTGCCGTTGTGGAGAGGTACTTAAAGGCAAGATAAAGCCTGAGGCTTGTATTCTGTTTGGGAAAACCTGTACTCCGGAATCTCCAGTAGGGCCTTGTATGGTTTCAGGCGAGGGCAGCTGTGCAGCCAGATTCAGGTATGGAAGTTATTAAAGATGGGGAAGTGATTTAATGGATGAGTTTATATCTCTGTCATATGGAAGTGGGGGAAAGAAGACCTCCAGATTGATTGATGAAATCTTACTGCCGGCTTTAAGTAACAGTTCATTATCCCAATTGGGAGATGGAGCACTGCTGAAGGTTAGTGAAGATATCGCCTTTTCTACTGACAGCTATGTCATTGACCCATATATATTTCCCGGGGGCAATATAGGCAAACTCAGCGTATGTGGTACAGTTAATGACCTTTTAATGTGCGGCAGCATACCCAAATACCTGAGCCTTTCGCTGATAATTGAAGAAGGGTTTCCCACGGAGAAGCTAAAGGAAGTAATTGACTCTGTTTCTATAATGGCTAAGGCCTCCGGTGTTCAGATAGTTACCGGTGATACCAAGGTAGTTGACAGGGGCCATGGACACGGTATTTTCATAAATACTGCTGGCATTGGAGAGAGAGTAAAAGGAATCAGTTACGGCAAGGAAAATATAAGGACAGGAGATATGGTAATACTGAGTGGAAGCTGTGGCAATCATGGTGTTTCAATATTGAATGCCCGGGAGAAATTGATTGAGACGGAGATATTATCAGATTGTGCGGTATTAATGGAAGCTGCTGAAGTGATGTTTCATTATGGAAATAAGGTAAGAATACTGAGAGATCCTACACGGGGAGGGGTAGCTACTACACTGAACGAGTTTACTGAGAATACGCCATATACTATAGAAATACAGGAGGACAAGGTGCCTGTTGATGGTGAAATAAGGACTGCCTGTGAGCTTTTGGGCTTAGACCCGTTATACAGCGCCAATGAAGGTAAATTTCTTGCAATAGTTGATCCCGGCATCGCCTTTGAAGCAGTAGAGGCATTAAGAAAGCTGGGCATCTGCAAAAATGCTTCAGTTATCGGAGAAGTGACGGAGCTTATGCCTTCCAAGGTTTTAATAAAGGGAGTACTGGGCGGAAGAAGGATTTTGGACAAGCTAAGTTATGATATGCTGCCCAGAATCTGCTGAAGGATGGGAGCTAAATATGCATGAATTAGCTGTAACGGAAAGTATTATCAGGATCTGCTGTGAAGAAGCAAATCGTCACAAGGTTCAAAGAGTGTTGGAAGTAAGGCTTGAGGTCGGTGAGCTCAAAGGACTGATACCGGACTGCATTCAATATTACTTCGATATTGCAAGCAAAGGAACTCCTGCAGAAGGAGCCAGGTTAATAATTAATAAGATTCCCATTACCATGAGATGCAGAAATTGCGGAGAGGAAAGTGAAGCGGCTCCGAGTATCAACTTTACTTGTAGAAACTGCGGCGGAAAGGATTTTAAAATGGTAAAGGGAAACGAATTCTTAATTCAGAGCTTGGAGGTTGAATGAATAATGGAAATAAAGATTGTAAGACAAATATTGGAGTGGAACGAGAATTGCCATGCCGAGGTTCAGGAGCAATTGGACAAAAGTAATGTTTATATGATAAATATAATGGGTTCCCCGGGAGCTGGGAAAACTACGTTTATTTTGAGGCTCATCGATGAGTTCAGAAAGCTAGGAATAAGAACAGGTGTCATTGAAGGAGATATTGCGGGCAAGATCGATGCTGAAAAAATGGCGGAAATAGGTATACCGGTGGTACAGCTGAATACTGACGGTGCCTGCCATATAGAGGCCATGTCTATAAAAAACATTCTTCCTGAATTTAATTTGGAGGAGATGGATGTAATAGTAATTGAGAATATAGGGAATCTTGTATGCCCTGCGGAGTTCGATATTGGAGAACACTTGAAAATTGCGCTGCTGAGCGTTCCTGAAGGGGACGACAAAGTTGAAAAGTATCCATTGATGTTTACCAGGGCCGATGCACTGGTGATAACAAAGTATGATATGATCAATTACTTCAGGTTTGATGTGGACAGGGTTACAGGCAATTCCAGGAACAGGAATGAAAATATCAGCATACACAAAGTGAATTCTGCAAGCGGAGAGGGAATGCAGGGCTTTGTTCACTGGGTTACAGAAAAAATCAGGGAGGGAAAATGATGAAAAAATTAACATCAACAGTTTCGACTTTCATATTCTGTTACATCATTTGGGCCCTGGTAACTGCAGCGTACTCAACAAGAAAGGCTGCTTTGGGGGAATACGTAGTAGGAATTGTTATATGCTTTATAATAGCCCTGGTGACTTCAAATTTCCTGATAAGGGATAACACCTTCTGGATTTTTTATCCCAGAAGGTTCGGGACACTCCTCATGTTTATTCCTGTTTATACCTGGCATATGCTGAAGGCAAACTGGATTGCGGCAAAAAGAGTGTTCAGTCCAAGGCTTAATATAAATCCGGGCATAGTGAAAATTCAAACAGATTTAAAATCAGATTATGGATTAGCCATGCTCGCTGGATGTATAACTCTGGCTCCTGGGACCATTATCATGGATATTGTTGACGAGCAGAATAAAACCTTCATGTATTTACATTGCATTGATACATCGAATAAGGAATCAAAAGGGATCAAAGCAATAAAAGGCGATTTCGAGTCCTGGATAAGGAGGATTTTTAAATGAGCGGCATGGTTGAATTATTGATGCAGAATGATATTTTGACAGCTGGGATTGTACTAATTGCTTCAGGACTACTTCTTATTTATAGAATTGCCAGGGGACCGCACCCTGTAGACAGGCTACTGGCAGCCTTTTGCATTGAGGTTCTTATCGGCCTTGTTTTAATATTAATGGGTTGTTATGAAGATAAAAGCCTCTTTTCTGATCTTGGGTTCATTGTAATATTATTATGTTTTATAGAGGGAATACTCCTTTCTAAGTTTCTGGAGGGCAGGTTATGATTTATAGAATTATAATGGATATTTTTTTTGCCGTGGGCATCTTTTTCACAATATCCGGTATACTGGGCATTCTAAGAATGCCGGATACCTACTGCAGGCTTCAGTATGCTTCCAGTATAATGACTATGGGCTGTGGGCCTGTTTTAATCGGTACAGCCATTTTTGGCTTTTCTACCGGAAATACAGACATCGCTTTTAAAGCCTTGGCTGCATTTTTCTTTATTCTAATTATATATCCAGCAGTTGTACAAAGGTTTATCAAGGCTGCATATAAAAACGGGGCCAAAATTGACTCAAGAACTAAAGTGGATGATTATGGGAGGGATAAATTAAATGAATAGTGTAGCTGTATTTAATGCCCTCATTATCATAGGTATAGTCACTGCTGGTATTATCATTGCTCTAGCAGACGATCTTATAACCTGTATAATATCTGCTTCAGTACTCGGAATACTTATGGCTCTTGAATTTTTTCTGCTTGGAGCGCCAGAGGTGGCATTTGTTGAGGCTGCAGTTTCTGCAGTTCTTATACCGACCTTATTATTGACTGTTTTAAAAAGAGTAAAAGATAAGCCCCGCCAGGAGCAGGATGAACAAAAGGAGGTTAAATAGATGAAAAAAGCAGCTGTTTGCTTTTCACTTACTGTCTTATTAATGTTCTTTGTTTATGTTTCCTTGAAGATGAATGATAGTTTGAGACAGTCACCTACCAACGAGGGTATTGCACAGGAGACTATAAATAAAGCGGTTGAAAAAACGGGAGCCCTGGACAGTGTAAGTGCTGTAGTTTCAGATTTTAGAAGTTTTGACACTATAGGTGAAGCTGCCGTTCTGTTTTCCACAGCGACAGGTGCGGTAATACTGCTTGGGAAACAGAAGAAGGCAAAGGGAGGAAAATGATGATGAAGAAGGAAATCAGGAGAAGGAATTCCATAGTAACTTCCTGCGTAAATATTATCTTTCCTTTATGTTTGACTTTGGGAATATCCATGATGCTGCATGGATACCTGAATGGAGAAAGCGGGCTGCCGGGTGGTATTCTGCTGATTGTCGGGGTATCAGCCCCTTTCGCATCCTACGGCGGAGATGGAGTTAAGAAAATGCTGGGTATTGATAGATTTGCTGGTAGGAAGACTGTTAAACCGCTTGCTCTTTTACTTGGCTCTGCCTGTGGAATAGTTTACTTAGGAGCCGTACTTCTGACCTATATGGCTCAGGGGGGGAAAGATGGACAGCCATATGGTCTCGGTGCGGCCTTTTGGGTGAATTTCTCTCTGGGATTTAAAGTACTGGGACCCATCGGATTTTTATTAATTGTTATTGCAAATGCACTAGATTCAGATAATGAGGATTAGGGGGGGATAAAATGCTGCCAAATTATATTGGAGCTTTTTTACTATTTATATTCGGATTATACATTATACTTATAAAGAAGAATCTGATTAAATTAGTCATGGGTATAGGTTTGATGGACAGCGGAATAAACCTGCTTCTCATTTCTATAGGATTTAGGTTAAACGGCTCAGTCCCCATGTTAATAACCGATTGGAAAGACGGTATGTTTTTTATAGATCCTTTACCTCAGGCCTTCACACTGGCCGCTATCCTTATAAACACCTGTGTCACAGTGCTTGCATTAACCATAGTCATAAAAGTCAAGGAGCACTACGGGTCTATAGATGCCGATAAGGTAAGGAGGTTGAAAGGATGAACGGATATCAGACCAATATTCCAATAATAGCGCTTATTATTCCTTTCGCTGCTGCACTTGCTATATCCCTCTTTGGGGAAAAATTATTGAATTTGAAGAAGGCTGTAACGGTGCTGTCTGTTCTGGCATCCCTGTTTTGTCTTGGATTACTTGCAAAATACATTATCCTGAAAGGTGAAATAGCTACCTACTGGATGAGCAAATGGATTCCGGAAGGAAAGCTCTGGGCGGTTGGGATAGGGCTTCAGATTGATGGACTTGGGCTGTTTGCAGCATTCATCGTTGCCGTAGTATGCTTTGTGGCCTTCATATATTCGGCTGAATATATGAAGCAGCATGTTAATATGGGTAAATACTATGCGGCTTTTCTGCTATTGTATGCAGGTATGCTGGGTTTCATGTTTAGTGGCGATCTCTTCAATATGTACATAATGATAGAAATTGTTACAATTGCATCTGCTGCTCTAATTGCCTTCAACAACAGTATGCACAGGTCAATAGAGGCTGGCCTCAAGTATCTGCTCATAAACGCAGTGAGTTCCTCGTTCATTCTGCTGGGAATAGTACTGTTGTATATCCAGACACATACTGTCAATATTGCGCAGCTAGCAGTACTCTTGTATCAGGAGCCCTTTAATCAGCTGACAATTTTAGCTCTTGCTCTGATGCTTACCGGTTTTGCTGTAAAGGTATTTCTTTTTCCATGTCATTCCTGGTTGGCAGATACCATAACTTCAGCACCGGCTCCGGTTTCCACGGCAGTTTCAGCTGCGGCCGGAACAATGGGAATATATGCATTAATAAGGATGCTATATTTTATATTTCCTGGGATTGGAAGAACGGAATTGGAGTACCTAATGGTTTTTTGGGGATGTATAACCATGATATCCGGCGCATTGATGGCTTTCAGGCAGGAAGATTTCAAGAGGACAATAGGGTTTCTTTTAGCCTCACAGATGGGTTACATAATTGCCGGACTTGGAGTTGGACTGGCTTCCGACGGTTATGTTTCAGTGATGGGCACAGTTGGAAGTCTTTATTATACCTTAAGTTTTGTTTTCTTCAGTTCTCTGCTTATACTCTGCACAGGTGCAATAAAATATGGTACAGGAACTGCTTACACGGAAGAAATTGGTGGATTATACAAGGTGATGCCTTTTACAGCCGCCATGTTCTTTATAGGTGCTGCCTCATTAACAGGCATACCTGTTTTTAATGGCTTTCCTGCCAGGTGGATGTTCTATGTGGCTGCCTGGAAGGCAGGTTTTATACCGGTAGCTGTAATAGCCGCAGCGGTTTCCATCATGAATTTGATATCTATGGTACTGCTTGGTAAAACTATATTCTTTGGGAAACAATCGAGGAGCGTTGAAAATATCAAGCCTATACCTCTCATGATGAAATTTGCAATGGCAGTCCTGTCAATTGGGTGTATAGCAGGGGGAACAGTACCGGATTTAATCAATAGATATCTTGTAAAACCGGCGGCTGCATCAATCTATGATATAGGAAGTTACATTGATGTTATGTTTGTTAAGGGTTATTCTTTAAAGGTATTTAAACAAAGGCCTGAAATTCCGAATATGGATCATATCTTGACGGGCTGGTGGCAGCCTGGAGCATGGCTCATACTTTTCATTACACTTATGATATCCCTCATAATATTGCTTTCATTACATTTGAGAACGTTAAAAGCTTCTGTTCTTAAAGAGGAGAATGGAACATCTGTGAATAATGAAGCTGTTATTAAGGGAATGAGCGAAAGTACAAAGCCATTAAGAAGATACATAACCGGTGCACTAAAGTATCGGTTCGAGATTTATTATGATGGAATGCGCAGGATACACAGCAGCAGTGTGAATGACTATCTTCTGTGGGTAGTGACTTCCCTGGCAGTTGTCACCATATGGCTGTTTGCAGTGCTCTAAGGGAGGTTTTATAATGAGTTTAACGAAGGAAATATCTATGATAATTTTCTATATTGTTGTTTTCCCAGGACTTGTCTTTAGTATTGTGGTGGGCTTATTCCTCATTGGTATTGAAAGGCAGGTTTCGGACTTGCTAAAAAAGAGGCGGGTTTTATCTATTTTTAAACCCTATGACCATTTATTAAAGCTTCTGGTTAATAACCGAAAGGCTTTAATAAAGGAATGCAGGCATCCAAAAGCTGTAACATTGATAATAGCGCTGCTCATTACTGCTGCTATACCAATATTCCTGCCGTTCTTTGGTTACCGCTGGATTAATAATAGTTCAGATGTAATAGTAATCTTATATTTATTTGTTCTGCCTGCCATTACATTCATGATAAATGCATTTTTATCGGGCTCTTCTACACAGACTTTTGACTTGCTCAAAAAAGTGATTACAATCCTATGCTGCGAGTTAAGCCTGGCAGTGATACTTGTAACTTTAGCTGTTAAAGCAGGGAACGTTATGGATGGAAATATCACCTTCTCCTTAGCCAGGATTAATGAGTACCAAGCTTCACAGGGTTTTGCAGTCACAAATATGGGGCTTTTGCCAGCCTTCATCGCATTTATTATGATTATTACAGTTGAGATGGGGACTTCTTCTTTTAATCTGCTGGACATCGAAGTTCTTCCGCAGAATAGCGGACAGCCGGTTCAATGTAAAGTCTGTATGATAATATATAATCTGATACAATCAATAAAGATATTTATTTTGATCTTACTGTTTTTGGCTTTATTTTTCGGCGGAAATGAAGTTCATTTATCCGGAAATTATGTAATCGACTTACTTATAAATCTTGTTTTGTTATTAGTTTCTGCTCTTTTCCTAATAACCTTTTCAGTTATTATAGGAAAATCAGTGGGAAAAAGAATAAGGTTTGAGAATAATCCATCGATTCTATGGACAACACCTATGCTCCTTGCCATGGTCAGCTTTACGCTGGTAGGCTTGAAAATCGTATAAACAGTAGGTTGCATTTTGAGTTGTATCTAAAGGGTTAAATCTTTCATTTTGTTATGAAAGGCTTAACCTTTTTTTTATGCTGAATTAAAAGATTTTAAACAAACATCATATAATAAAATGACTCTAAGTACTATCATACATTTTAGTTACTAAATTCACTTTATTAGAATATTAATATAGTAGTATCTTTGTATAAAGGGGGGAGCTCAAGACTCTTTTAGTAACTTCAGAGGGTGAGCGATTATATGAATTTAGAGCTGAATGCAAAAAATATACTATTTCGAGCAGATATTCCCAAGTATAAAAAGGAGGATTTCATATATACAATTCCGGCCTATGAGGAAATCCTTGACAAGATTAAGACGTATATTTCCATGGAGTCGGAAGGATATAATATATATCTTATAGATAATTATTCCAAATATAAAACAGAAAATATAATGGATACAATAAGAAACTCTCTTGTGGGGAAAAAGCTAAAAGATATTTGCTATGTGACAACAGAAAATGATAAAGAGCCGGAGCCTATTATCCTTTCAAAGGGGAATGGACTGGAATTAAAAGCTTCTCTTGAGGAAATACAGAACGGTTATTCTGAATTGGCTGTTAATTTTTATAACTGCAGTCTTAAACAAAAGGATGAAATAATAAAAGACATGCAGAAGAAGAGGAATGAGATGCTGGCTCTTCTTTTGGAAACAGCAAAAGAAGAGGGTTTTGATGTAAAGCCTACCAGCGGCGGTTTCAGCTTTGTTCCCTTAAAGGAAGGGGAGCCTATGTTGGAAAAAGACTATGATGAACTCAATCTAAACATGAAGGATGATGTGTTGTTCAAATTGACACATTTAAAGGAAAAGGCAAGAGACATATTGGAAACTATCAAGAATGACGAGACAGAGACCCTTCACAAGATTAAGGAAGTTATGCTTAAGTATATTGTTGAGGAAATAAGTACTCTCAAGGCAAAGTTTTACTCGTATTTTACTGAAGAGAAAAGAGCACTGGATTATCTGAAATATGTTTGTGAAAGTATAGAAAAGGATCTGGTGGAGACATATACTTCGAACTTTGAAGAAGATGAAGAAAAAATAAATGAAGTTATATATCAGTATGACATGAACGTAATTGTAGATAATTCAGAAAAGGAAAACCCAAATGTGGTTTTCGAAGAGGATCCTACACTGAATAATTTAATGGGAACTATAGAATATGAGAACCACAGCGGAAATTATCTGACGGATGTGAGCTTAATAAAGGCAGGCTCGCTTTTAAATGCCAATGGTGGTTGCATAATATTGAGGGCTGCAGCTCTTTTTTCAAATCCTGCTTCCTATCATTTTTTAAAAAAGACCTTGATGAACGGTAAAATGAAATTTGATCATACAAGGAGTTATCTTGACCTGCTCACGATGAACAGCCTTAAGCCAAAACCCATTGATCTAAAGGTAAAGGTATTATTAATCGGTGACTATGAAACCTATGAACTGCTGTACAATATGGATGAAGACTTTAAGTATATTTTTAAAGTAAGGCTTGAATATGATCCTGTCATTGAGAGCAATAATCAGAATAATGGAATTGTTGCAAATAACTTGAGGGTACTTGCACAAAGCTATTCCTCTCTTGCCCTTGAAAGCAGCGCATTGAAAGAAATTCTCCGTTACCTTTCCAGAAAAGCGGAAAGTAAGAAAAAGTACATGTACGACGATATGGAAATTGAAAAAATATTGATTGCCGTGGATAATAATGCCCGGAGGAAGGGTAAAAAGGTAATAAAGGCTGAGGAGGTAATTGAAAGCCTGTATGAAAAAGACATGATTGAAAAGCATATCCTTGACAGCTACAAGGAGGACAGGATTTTGCTGCATGTGGAAGATAAAATCATAGGTTCTGTCAACGGTCTGTCAGTAATAGATATGGGCTATGTCAGCTTTGGAAGGCCCTTTAGAATCACCTGTACCTGTTACAAGGGAGAAGGGCATATCGTAGACGTTCAAAAGGAGAGCAATTTAAGCGGAAATGTGCACAATAAATCTGTAAGTATATTAAAGGGGATTATCAGCAGGATTCTAGGTGAATACAGCAGCATACCTGTAGACTTTCATATAAGTTTTGAACAAATTTACGGCAAGGTTGAAGGTGACAGTGCTTCGGTGGCAGAAATTACAGCAATTATTTCAGCCATAAGCAAAATACCGGTCAATCAGGGCATAGCCGTAACCGGGTCAATAAACCAATTTGGTGAAGTGCAGCCTGTTGGGGGCATCAATGAGAAGATCGAAGGCTTTTATAATATATGCAAACTGAAGGGAGAGATAAAAGGAAAGGGTGTATTGCTTCCCATGGCCAACATTGACAGCATAGTACTTAAAGCAGAGGTGGAGGAGGCGGTAACAAAGGGCGACTTTCATATTTATGTCATGACCAGCCTTGAAGATGCCTTGAGTGTCCTTATGGGAGACAATAAATATACAGCAGAAGGTATATTGGAAGCTGCTGTCCTGGAAATGAAAAAATACAACACTAAAAATTAAAGTTAAAAAGGAAGCTGTTATGAGCAGCTTCCTTTCCATATTCACCTTAAACGTTAAATCTGAAGTTGACTACATCTCCGTCCTGCATTATATAATCCTTGCCTTCAAGCCTGTAATATCCCTTCTCTTTGGCAGCAGCCTCTGAGCCTGCTTCTATGAGCTTGTCATAGGAGATTATTTCTGCGCGGATAAAACCTCTTTCTATATCGGTGTGGATTTTTCCGGCAGCCTGTGGAGCCTTGGTACCGATATTAATTGTCCATGCTCTTACTTCCTGTTCGCCGGCAGTGAGGAAGCTCATTAAACCAAGTAATTTGTAACTGGCATGGATTAACTTGTCAAGGCCTGTTTCCTCAAGGCCATAATCGGCGAGAAGTTCTCTTTTTTCATCTTCTTCCAGGGAAGAAAGCTCTTCCTCCAGCTTGGCGCAGACTACGATAACCTCCGAGTTTTCCTTTGCAGCATGTTCCTTTATCTGTTTGACAAATTCATTTTCTACATTTCCACTCATAAGGTCCTCTTCAGAGATATTTGCAGCATACAAAACCGGTTTTGAGGTTAGAAGGAAATAGCTCTTTATTATAGCTTCTTCATCTTCGTTAACCTCCAGTGTCCTTACAGGGTTGCCGGATTCCAAATGGGCTTTTATCCTTTCCTGAAGGTCCATTTCAACCTTTGCCTTTTTATCTCCGGAACGGGCAAGCTTAACAGTTTTTTCAATCCTTCTGTCCAGGACCTCCATATCCGAAAATATGAGCTCAAGATTTATAGTTTCAATATCCCGCAGCGGATTAACAAAGCCGTCAACATGTACTATATTGTCATCATTGAAGGCTCTTACCACGTGAACGATAGAGGCAACCTCTCTGATATGGGATAAAAACTTGTTTCCCAATCCTTCACCCTGGCTGGCTCCCTTTACTAATCCTGCTATATCGTAAAATTCTATAGAAGCATATACCTTTTTTCTTGAATTATACATCTTCTCCAAAACGTCCAGTCTCTTGTCCGGCACAGCTACTACACCTACGTTAGGCTCTATGGTGCAGAAGGGATAATTTGCCGATTCGGCGCCGGCTTGAGTTATTGCGTTGAATAACGTACTCTTTCCCACATTTGGTAAACCTACTATTCCTAGCTTCATCTATGTACATCCTTTCATTATTTTATATTCAATTGCCATATTCATATACCAATTTTAAATTATACACTAACAGTAATTGTGGCGCAATAAAGATATCCGGGAAGGAGGTATTCATTAAATAAAATGTGGTAAAATAACATATATGTAACCATAATAAGGTATTATAATGATATGAGCATAAGAAAGGAGAATAATATGGACGGTATACAAGTTATAAAATCCGATAAATTCAAAAACAATGCTGTGGCGCTAATAATTCCGCTGGAATTGGATGACAAGGTTACTGATTACAACCTGCTGGCGGCGCTGCTTAAAAGAGGGTCTAAAAAATACCCTGCCACCAGGGATATATGGGCCCACCTTCAGGACCTGTACGGAGCTGTGTTTGATATTGTAGTATCAAAGAAAGGGGAATATGTTTTCCTGAATTTCTATATCCAATTTATTGATGACCGCTATGCTTTAAATGGAGAGAAAATATTTGATGATGCACTGGATTTTCTTTATGAGATTGTAAGTAATCCTCTTGTGGACGAAAAAGGCTTTAATGAGAGCTACTTTGAGGTAGAAAAGGAAAACTTGAAGGTACTTATCAATTCAAGGATTGACAACAAGGACAGCTACGCCGTTGAAAGAGCCGAGGAGTTGCTTACCGAGGGGGAACCTTACTCCATATATAAGCACGGAAATATAGAAAGGCTGGAGGCCATAAAGAATTCGGAATTACCGGGACTGTGGAAGGAAATATACAACAACGGAAACAAGTTCATGTTCATATGTGGTAATGTGGATGAAAATGCTGTACAACAGAAGCTTGAGAGGTTTAATGTTGCCGGCAGCAGCAGCCTCAAGAGACCACTAGCCGGTGTCCGGGAAGGAAGAAGTGATGTTGTTGAGAAAATGGATATAAACCAGGGAAAGCTTTGCCTGGGCTGCAGAAG
>JAUZPH010000300.1 GCA_030706065.1 Bacillota bacterium
ATGCGGAAATTTAAACCTTCAGTTTTCGCCTGAAAAAATATCGAATCTTCACCGATTTTTTGAAGGCGATAAATTAAGAAATAAATTTCCGCAGCTAAAATATTGAAGGGGAGTTGTATTAAATGAATGATGAGGTTATGAAGGTATTAAAGATGTTGGAAGAGGGAAAGATTGATGCTCAGAAGGCCGGGGAGCTCATAGAAGTATTAAATGCATCAAATAAGAATGTTCCGGCCGTGGGCGGTCCGGCACTAAGCAGTAATGTAGATAAAATGCTGAAGATCAGGGTTAATACCCACAAAGGTGAAAATGTAAATGTGAATATACCGGTCAAGTTCATAAAGACCCTGGGGGGAGCTATAAAGAAAATACCTAAGGTAGATGGAGTCGAAGGGGTTGAAGATATAGATATTCAGGCTATTCTTCAAGCAGTTGGCGACGGGCTGGACGGAAAGATAGTGGATATAAAAAGTGACAATGGAGACAACGTTGAGATTGTTGTTGAGTAACAGCATTGCAAGCAGGATATCGAACATTAGGATTAATAATCCTGGTGTGTGGAATTGTGAATCCTACAAAGGGACGTGTTAAAATATGAGAATTTATATAAGAGAAAAAAATGGCAGAAGGATCTTTATTCCCATACCTTTAAGTATTGCAGGTTTGGGCTGCAAGATTGCGGCTTATGTCTTCGAAAAATCCGGCAAGCATCTGGATGAGAAGCAAAGAGACATAATAGACTGCATAGATTTTGCTGAGCTTGCCAGGAGCCTGAAATATTTAAGAGGCTACAGAGGCTTGAAGCTTGTAGAAGTTACATCTAAGGATGGGGACGAGGTAACCATAACTCTATAAGCGCCACCCAGGCGCAGACAGTTTATTTTGAACTGCCTTCTACCAGATGTGAAAGTTGAATAATCCACAGCAATCCCGGATTTGGAGGGCATTGCTGTGGATTTCTTTTTTGCTGTTGTGGAATATTTCAATCATTATTCTGTGGCCCCGGAGATTATAACAAGATAGCAGCCAATAAAGGAATCAATTTCAAAAGCAGGAAGAAAAAAATCTGATAAAATGGAAAGTATAGGCAACCTTTTTTTAAGCGGCGGTATCTTAAGGACAGAAAGATAAATCAAATTCGAATTTGAAGTTGAAGTTGAAGTTGGATATCAATAACTGTACCCCTTCATTCCATTTTTGTTTTGAAGAGGGGTGTCTATAACTAATAATAATAAGCTGGGGTGAATTTATGGATGTTAAATTGATGGAGGCATTAATTGAGAGGATGTCTGATGGGTATGAGGATGCCTTCGAGAGAATTTACAGTATGTATATGAATAAGGTATATAATACTGCAAGAATGATGACTGAGGATGAAAAAGCCGCTGAGGATATTCTTCAGGAGGTATTTATAATAATCTATAAGAAGATATACAAATTGAAGCATGCAGAGGCCTTTGAATCATGGCTTTACCGAATCACTGTGAATTGCTGCAACAATTATTTTAAAAAGCGTAAGAGCACTGTGGTTACCGAGGACGATAAGCTGGCGGATGTTATTGGGGCAGATACAGGGCAGACTCCCGGAGAGGAATTGATCAGCAGGGAGACAAATGATGAAATTTATAAGGCTGTAAATACATTGCCCGGGAAGTACAGGGAATGCATAATACTTTACTACTACAGTGAGATGAGTATTGCACAGATAGCTGATGTACTGGACTGCTCCGCGGGAACGGTAAAATCAAATTTATTCAAGGCCAAGAAGGCATTAAAGAAGAAGTTGAATCTAGAGATAGATTGTGAGGTGAAAACATATGGATATAGATAAGATTCTTGAAAACTGGGGAGAGAGCCATAACGCTTCGGAGAAAGTACCTGTCAATATAAAGGAAAGGTGCTGGAGCAATATAAAGGCAGGCGCAAGGAAAAGCTGGTATGAAAGTGTACTGGCAAAGCTTTTTTATATCAATAGGAGATATCATATGAAACTGGCAGTCCAAATTGCATTTGTTATAGCATTGGTGTTCTGTATACCGACACTGATTAAAACCACCTCAAATTTTGTGCAGAAATCGGCTTTTTTTAATAATCACAAGGATAATCACACCAATACGGTAATTGATGACAGGCGTGAATACAAGTCGGATCCAGACTATTTAAAGGCACTTGAAAAGGTAAAGGAGTTTGCTCGAACCAAGTATAATAAGTTTTCAATATATTCGGATGGAGAGGCTCAAACATTGGACTCAAAGACTGTCTATTCCTTTAGAATCTATGAAAACCTGACTGATTCAAAACAAAAGCCGGAAAAGACAGAAGTTAATGTTGATATCAGCAGCCTGGCAGTTGTGGAAGGAGATCAATACGGAAATGCTGATGCATTTTACTCAAATAATGAGGACCTTTCGCCAAGCCAGGAACCCCAAAAACTCAATAAATGGCGGACAGCTGTTTTGATAAATCTGGCAGATAAACTGAATTATAAAACCATTAATGAAGCTTTGAAGAATATAAAGTACGATAAACTGCCCTGGGATACAAAAGGGAATAAGGAGATTGTTAAAGGAAGCAGCTTTTATTGCGAATCACAGCCTGATATATATTATAACTATGACGAAAGTTCAGGAAAGCTTTATAAGTACGATATGAATACAAATGAAAAGAAGGCCATATATGATTACAATACGGATAAGTTTAATATCCTTAACCTGGAGAAGAAAGAGGATATGGACGGTGACGGCAAGGCGGATGAAATCAGGTTCAATATTCTGAATGGAGTTCTCAGCATAAACGGTGAATATATCAATACTGTAGAATGCTCCGGACTATTGGATTTCAATATTGTGGATCTCGATAAAAGTGATGGCCATAAGGAAGTTTATTTAAGATATTTCGGTGAAGATGATACCAATACACACCTGTTTTTCAACTATGAGCAGGGAACGATTAATGCTGTGGGTTTGGTGCAGCACGGAGAGCCTACCATCGATGGCAGCGGCAAAGCAGTTTTCAAGAATACATTGACACAATTCTTTGAAACCAGCGCTGTGGATATGGATTACAGGTATTTCAAGGATAACGTACTGAGAATTCAGCCCAAGGATATGTATGAAATGGCTAACATTAATGGTGATAATAACAAGGCCGGTAATTATCAGATTATTAAGGCAAAGAAGAAACTCAATATATACAAGGAGAAGGATTCCAAAGAGGTATCAGCGGTACTTGCAGTGGGTGAAGAGGTGAAGCTTATAGGTTCCGATTTAAAGAATTGGGTGCTTGTGGAGAATTCAAAAGGTGTAAGAGGCTGGTTCCAGGTGGATGGTATTGTGGTTAAAGAATTAAATTTACCTTCCTACGATGTTTTTGACAAGCTAAACTTTGCCGGATAACGTATTTAAAGATGTGTGAATTAAAACATTAGCAAATTCAGTTATAATCACATATCGATATAAGTGAATAATGTAAATGTACTGCTTACCCCGGTGGAAAATCATAATATAACCGTCAGCGTCGGGGAAAGCAGTCAAAGGGGGGGTATTTACTTTGAAGAAACTTCGTATAGGGCTGGCAGCTGTTTTGTCTGCCATTGTTCTGTTCACCGGATGTTCCGAGCCTTCAGAGGTTACAAGCAAGAATCCGGCAGCCACAACTCAGGAGGGGCCTGTGGAAAAGGCTGTAAAGCCCGAAAAGCCGGCACCCTTGACGCTGGAAGCGGAAGCAGTCATGGATCCTTCCGTTGCGGCGGAGGATATCGGTGATCCTTACACGGAAATCAACAAATATATCATGAATATAGACAAACCAAACAGGGACTTGTATAACACTCTGTTCTATGCCGTGAATGAAATGAAACCCAGCTTGGATATCTCAGCCTATAACCTGTCCTATAAGGAAAAGAACGATACTGCCGGCTGTCTGTACAGCGAAAAAAACTATAGATTCTATTATTTGAATAACGTCAAGGTCAGCAAAGACGGAAAGACCGCCATCTTTACCTATACCGGCAAAGCTGATGAGATAAGGCGAAATAAAGAAAATTTTTATGCCCGCCTCAGTCACCTTCTTTATAATGTGGCTCCGGAGGACTACACAGAACTGCAGAAATTCATGGCGGTATATGAGTATGTCTGTGAAACCTCCAATTATTCACCAAAACCCTCGGATTTCGATACTATGACACCCTATAGTATTCTGGCCAGAGGTGAGGGAATATGCTGGGGATATGCCAATTTAATGGAATACACATTAAATAAGCTGGGTATAAATACAGACTTTGTAAAGACTCAGGCGCATGCCTGGGATATAGTAAAATTGGGGGGCAAATTGTACAATACCGATGTCACCTGGGGAGCAGGCAACAGCGGGACTACGTGGAACGACCTGACTTATGTTCTGATGGACGACAAGACGAGGCTGAAGACCTTAAAAGATTCTGGAATAGATACAAGCGAGATAATATTGGGATATCCAAAGGATAAACCCGATAAGCCACCGGCTTGTACGGACAAGGCCTTCAGCGAGTATTTCAAAGTTGGCAATAGTTATGCTTTAGATATTGATAACAGCAAGGTGTATTTCAGTGGAGATAACGGCATCGAGGGGATGAATCTGGATTGTACCGGCCGCACAACTATAGCGAAGGAAATATATCCAAGTAGGATGTATTTCTTCAACGGCGCCCTGTATTTCATCAACAGTGTCGATGAGTTCCTGTACAGGATGATTCCCGGACAAAAGCCAGAGCTGATGGAAGGAAAAGAGCCGCTTCTTTATCTGGAGCTTTCGGGAACTCTACTTTATTATGGAAAGGATGCCGATGGAAAGGGCAAAAAGTCCATAAGCCTGCTGCCCTTTGATCCGGCACAATTCAAAGGAGAAGATGCAATTTCCCTGCCTGAGGCTTCTGTTCCCCGTACCCGTTCCTTCAGCCTGAGGATAAAATTCTCCTCACCAGTGGAGGCTCCGCAGAACTGGAATGATGATATTTACCTTGCAGATGAGAAGGGCAATGCCATACCTCTGCACTTTGAACTCGGCAGCGATGGCAAAACCCTGACCCTGCGACCAAAGTATTGCCTTGCAGACAGCGGGTCTGTGTCTCTGTATATAAAACAGGGAGTGGCATCTCAAAATGGACAGCAATTAACTTCTCCCTATAATATGAATATAACAATCCATTAAGTAAT
>JAUZPH010000301.1 GCA_030706065.1 Bacillota bacterium
GTGATAAGATTTATGCTTGGAAAGGATGCTCTGTCTGGCAGTTATAAAAAGATAGTAGAAGAGATTAAAACATTAGATTTAAACTCTCTGAGCAATGGAGATTTGTTAAACTTGTCAAAGGAATTAAGACGTCAGGTTCTACTGGGGGCAGATATCAATAAGCTTCTGGTGGAAGGCTTTGCCCTGGTTAAGGAAGCAGCAAAAAGGACGCTTGGCTTTGAAGTCTATGATGTTCAATTACTGGCAGCAACTGCCCTTCATGATAGAAAAATGATTGAAATGAAGACCGGAGAGGGAAAAACACTGACAGCGGTATTTCCTGCATATTTAAATGCTTTGTCTCAAAAAGGTGTACATATTCTCACTTTCAATGACTACCTGGCCAGAAGGGATGCCAATTGGATGAGGCCGATATACGAAATGCTTGGTATAACCGTTGGATTTGTGCAGGAAAAGATGGATAAAAAACAAAAACATGAGGCCTATTCCTGTGACATAACCTATGTAACTGCAAAAGAGGCAGGCTTTGATTATCTCAGGGATTCCATCTGCTTTGACAGGGAAGAACTCATCCACAGGCCCTTTCATTTTGCAATCATAGATGAAGCGGATTCAATACTCATAGATGAGGCCAGGATTCCGCTGGTAATAGCTGTTAGCACTGAAGAAAACAATATGTGCCTTCAAAGGGTCAGAGAGGCCATAACAGCCCTGGACCCAGCCATTGATTATGAAACCGACGAATATTCCCAGAATGTTGTTTTGACGGAATCTGGTATTGATAAAATTGAAGCCATGCTTGGATGCCGGAACCTGTACGATACCGAAAATTATATCCTGCTGGCCCAGGTAAACAGTGCTCTATATGCTGAGGTACTCCTTCAAAAAGATATAAATTACATTGTACGAAAAGGAAAACTTGAAATGGTGGATGAATTCACCGGCCGTGTGGCAGTTAACAGGCATTGGCCGGACGGTCTGCAGGGCGCTCTGGAATGCAAGGAAAACCTGGAAGTTCAGTCCAAGGGCCGGATTTTGACCCAGATAACGCTGCAGCATTTTATTGCATTATATGATAATTTAGCAGGTATGACTGGAACCGCCGTTGACTCTGCAGAGGAGTTTTTTGATTTTTACGGTATGGATGTAATTGAAATCCCTCCTAACCGGCCATCTTTAAGAAAGGATTGTATAGCTTATGTATTTACTCACAAGGAAACAAAGTATAAGGCAATAGTTGAGGAAATAATAAGAGTGCACTCTACCGGCCAGCCTATACTCATAGGTACCAGCAGCGTAAAAGAATCTGCCGATTTGGCGTCGCTGCTGCTTGGCGTAGGAGTTAAGTGCAAGGTTTTGAATGCCAAAAATGATGAATTTGAGGCCAACATAATTGAGAAAGCCGGAGTTCTGGGTGCAGTAACAGTTTCAACGAATATGGCCGGACGTGGAGTTGATATACTGTTAGGCGGCCCGGATGGACAAAATAGAGAAAAGATAAAAAAATTAGGCGGGTTATACGTTATAGGCACCAATCTCTATGAGAGCCTTAGGATTGATAAACAGTTGATGGGAAGAGCAGGACGTCAGGGCGATCCGGGAATGACCCGCTTTTTTGTAAGCCTGGAGGATGACCTCATGGTGAAGTATGGCATCCGCGATTTCATTCCTAAAGTTTTTCAGCCTAAAAAACAGGATAAAGCGCTGTCCAACCCTATATTCAAAAAAAAAATTGACTTGGTGCAGAGAATAGTTCAAGGTCAGAACTCCGATTTAAGGCGGGAATTATACAGATTTTCGTCTCTGGTAGACAGGCAGAGGCAGCATCTATATAATATCCGCATGCAGCTAATCTGCGGGATGCTGACGGATGTTATCCTGGAGAATTCTTTCCCGGACCTGTATGAAAGGCTAAGCTCGAAGTACAGCCTAACTGAAATTGGGAAGTTCAAAAGGAATCTGCGTTTGTTCCATATGGATCAGTGCTGGGCTGACTACCTTGAAAAAGTGGCCACTTTCAAGGAGGGAATCCATCTCCAGGTTGTGGCACGCAGAGACCCTTTAGCCGTATTTCAGATGCAGCTCATAGAAGAGTTCAAAATTTTGATGGAAGAGATTGAACAGGCAATCATTGGTGACTATGTTGGACTGGCAGCTTCGAAGGTAACTTTTGAGGAGCTTAATGAAAGAAATAAACCGCCTGTGACAACCTGGACCTATTTTGTAAGCGATGATTCCTTTGAAGATATCATTGGATTTATAAAAGGTATTGGGAAGGGCCTTGGAGGACTGGGAACATATATCGATTTACTGTCCTTTGCTCTTCAATCCGCATATAGCCGAGTGTTTGCAAAAGATAGCTGATATACTATATTTTCATTGTCGTAACTTAATTGCGTTATTTGCGTTTAATTTTACAATATGAAAATCACTTAATATTCACACATAACCTTGATAATTATGCTGTATTCTCCTGTTACTATTAAAACACAGTAATTCAGGAGGAATGGAGTTTCATCAGTCAAAGATGATGAAACTGCTTTGATAAGTGATTGAAGGTAAAGTTAACATCCTTTTTTATTCTAGCCGCTCTGCTGGTTACTACCATAAGTCTTCTTGCCTACAGAAAAGTTTTGTCCAACAACTCCATTGAAGAGCAGGAGGTTATCGGGAATAATTACGACAAGCTTACAGGTAAAAAAGTCTTCTTAGGTGAGCAAACCCAGGAACTTCAGGGTGCCTGGGGGAATCTTGAGCTTACTCCTTTTATAATAGTACCCACAGAGGATTTCCTTGTTCAAGAAACATATATGAATGATGAATATAGAATGTTTGCCTCCAGCAGTCAATGGATATTCAAGACCCTAAGTCTGGATAAAATCCGGTCGCTGTTTATAACTGCGGGACTCGATAATGAAGTATGCGATGAGCTGCTGGCAAATACCAAGGCAGATAAAGATGGAATAGGTTTTATTATAACCCCGCCGGATGAAATACTCTGGAGCCTCACTGCAGAAAACAGGGCAAATTTATATCCCTTGATTGGCAAATACAGTGATAATACAATGTATAATAGCCCTTTATATTACGGCTCTACAAACAGTGATGAATGGTTTTATAACAGCGGCTTGAGAGAAGACCTGCTGGAAAAGCTGAAGAAACTTGTATATGTTAAAAATGGTATGAGTTATATAAGTGACATACATTTGATTTTGCCTTTACTAAATAGTGACGGGGAAAAAATCACTTTACTGCAGCTTTTATATCGGACCAAAGCTCTGGAGGTTAAGCTTAAGATAAAGGGAGGGCAGGATGTAAGTAAACTAGTGGATTATTGGGCTCGCTTCGAACGCAGGAAATTGATTGAACCGGTACTTGAAGGTCTGAGCCAACTTCCCGGAGGGGGAGAAATTGATATTTCCGAGCTATTGCCCCAAATTCCGCAGAGTAGACTGAATACCTTCAGCAGTCTAGAAGAATTTGAAACAGATTTTAAGGATTGCCACTGGACCACCATAAATTTCTTTAATGCGGAAGCTGATGAAAGTTATTATGAATTGGATGATTTATTCTCGGTCATAAACAGAATTTCAGAGCCCGCAGGAAATTCATCTCCCGCATTTGGTGATGTTATCTCCATCTTCAACGGTAATAATGAACTTACTCACAGCTGCACTTATATTGCAGACAATTTAGTACTTACAAAGAATGGAATGGGCAATCTTCATCCCTTTGTAATAACCTATCTTGACAAAACCGTACCTCTGTACGGAGATAAAACCCTGTATCTTTCCCGTACTATCGGTGATACTCATTCTATCGACTTGAGCACTGATATTTATAAAGAAACAGTAAGCAGTAATAAGGCAGTCCCCGAAAAAATGGCGCAGGACTTCCGCTAAAGATGAAGTCCTGCTTTTATGTTTTTATGAGCTTTCTTTGGGGAGCTTGTTAATATCCATGCCCTCTCATCTAGTCATCTATTCCTGATAGTTCTTCTCAAACCGCCAGGCATCCCGGCACATGTCAAATATATCATGTTTGGCAGTCCAGTCAAGTTCCAGTTTTGCCTTGCCGGCATCAGCATAATATTCCGGTAAATCCCCTGGCCTCCTGCCCACTATTTCATAGGGTATTTCTATATTGTTAGCTTCTTCAAAGGCTTTCACTAATTGTAATACGGAAGTCCCCTGGCCTGTGCCCAGGTTGTAGACATGTACGCCCTCTGTCAGGTTTTCAACAGCGACAACATGTCCCTCTGCCAGATCCATCACATGTATGTAATCTCTTACCCCGGTACCATCTACAGTAGGATAATCATTTCCGAAAACACGCAGCTTCTTGAGCTTACCTTTCGCCACCTGAGTTACATATGGCATCAGATTGTTTGGTATACCGTTGGGTGATTCTCCAATCAATCCACTCTCATGCGCTCCTACAGGATTGAAATACCTGAGAAGTGACACGAAAAAATCGGGATTTGCTTTGGCAATATCAGTCAAGATTCTTTCACTCATAGCCTTGGTTTCACCATAAGGATTGGTAGTGGGCTGCAGTTTCATAGTCTCAACATAAGGTATGGCGTTGTCACCATATACCGTGGCAGATGAACTGAACACGAATCTCTTAACTCCATGCCTTAAACAAGCTTTAGCAAGCACCATTGTACTGACCAGATTATTGTAATAGTAATTCAGGGGTTTTTCCACCGACTCTCCTACTGCCTTAAAGCCGGCGAAGTGAATCACTCCGTCTAACTTATGGGAGCGAAATATTTCATCCACTGCTGCTTCATCAGTCATATCCGCCTTGTGGAAGACAACATCTTTCCCGGTTATCTTTTTTATTTCATCAATAGTTTCAGCTTTGCTGTTAAAGAGATTATCTGCAACGATTACCATATGGCCGGCCTGAAGTATGGCAACACAGGTATGTGAACCTATATATCCGGCACCTCCAGTTACTAATATGTTCATTTGGGATACCCTCCTTTTTAATGAACTGAAAATCATATACTTTTTGTTCTATTCGCAGCATGAACTCAAGGTAATATTTCGAAGCTTTCTGGTAAGAGGAGTAGTGCCCGCATCGGTTTTCTGCATCATGAACAAGAAAGTTAAATCCTCCTTTGGACAGTTGCAGAAATATGCACCAAGCCAGCCGTCCCATCCGTATTCTCCGTCGCA
>JAUZPH010000302.1 GCA_030706065.1 Bacillota bacterium
CTGTTTTCCATGAGAGAACAATCTTTGATCGATATTTTGGAAGGAAAAGAAGTAGGCATCAACAAGCTCGAGAAAGATTTCCCTTTCCTGCTTAGGGGGTGCACACTCTTTTTAGTTAGTATTGACGGAAGCAGGTATGAAGCTCTTAATATCCTCAAACAACTCTATAACGAGCAGGATGTCATAAGCATGATCTATGGAGACAATATAATTGTCCTTGGAAACTTTGACGAAGTGGAGGAGCATGCTGAAAGCATAAAAGAATCCATTGTATCGGATTTGTTCTGCAGGTGTCATGTGAGTTTTACCAATATAGTATACAGCGCCGAAGGAATAAAGCAGGCCTATGAGGATGCAAAGGAATGTATGGCTCTTGGTAAGAAGTTTGATATTAAAGGTGAAATATATAATTACAACCACATGCTTTTTGAGAAGGTTGTATATAATATAAATCCAAAGGTTAAAAAGGAACTGCTGGACAACTTTAAGGATAAGTTCAGTGTCTTTGACAGTGAAATGATAAACACTATAGAAGAGTTCGTAAACAGCGGCCTAAATATCAGTGATGCATCGAGAAAACTCTATATTCATAGAAACACCTTGATCTACAGACTGGATAAGATAAACAAGGATACCGGGTATGATATCAGGGATTTCAAGAAGGCCACAGTGTTTATAATTGCTTTCCTTGTATGGAAGGAAAACAGATAAAAAGAAAATTGCACAGCAATTTTCTTTTAGTTTCTAAGAAAGAAGTTGAGTGAAAATGAAGGTAGATATCATAATTTCCGCAGATGATATAAAACAGGAAAAAATAGAAGGCAGGTCCGTTCTTGTCATTGATATGCTGCGGGCTACCTCTGTCATTACAACGGCAATGATGAATGGCTGCAAAGCCGTAATTCCTGTCCTTACCGTAGAAAGGGCACTTGAAATTGCAGGGGGAAACAGAGAGGCGTATATTCTAGGCGGTGAGAGAAGGGCCTTAAGGATTGAAGGCTTTGACTGTTCAAACTCACCTCTTGAATATACCCCTGAAGTGGTGAGAGGTAAGACGCTGATAATGACCACCACTAATGGCACAAGAGCCATAGACGGCTGCAGGAAGGCGGAGAATATACTTATAGGGTGTATGCTGAATGCATTGTCCGCTGCAAAAAAACTGGTGGACCTCGGCAAAGATATTGTGATAGTAAACGCGGGGACATATGGACAGTTCTCCATGGATGACTTTATCTGCAGCGGGTATATAATAGAATGTCTTAAGGAGATTACGGAAGTGGAGTTGAGCGACATTGCCTGGACTTCCAATCAAATTTATAACTCCCATCCGGATATAATCAGCTTTATAAGATATGCGAGGCATTATAACGTCATCAAAAACCTCGGACTTGAGGAAGATTTGGAGTACTGCATAAGAAAGGATATTACCGATATGGTTCCGGTGTTTAATGGTGAAAATATAGAATAAGGAAATCGCTCTGCGATTTCCTTATGTGTTTTCAGCATCAGGTTAGCTCATGCTAGATGACCTGAAATATATAAAACTTCAAGTAATATGATTCATCGGAGTTCCATAGAATCGGGTGATCCGGAGCCTGGGTTCTGAACTCTACCTGGCGGAGAGTTCTATGGGCATCGTGAGCGGCGGCTCCTATAGTTTCGCTGAAAAGCTCGGGAGTCATGAAATGTGAACAGGAGGCAGTCACAAGGTAGCCCCCGGGCCTAACCATCTTCATTCCCCGTAAGTTTATTTCCTTGTAGCCTCTTACTGCACCTTTCACTGCTTCCCTTGATTTTGTGAAGGCAGGGGGATCCAGTATTACCACATCAAACTGCCTTCCTTCCTTTGACCAGCGGGGAAGTACATCAAAGGCGTTGTGGCATTCGAATTTGACTGTATCTGAAAGGTTGTTGAGCTCTGCATTTTTCGTAGCAAAATCAACGGCATGCTGGGATACATCTATTCCAAGAACACTTTTCGCGCCGGAAATACCGGCATTCAGTGCAAAGGAACCTGTGTGGGTAAAGCAGTCCAAAACCTCGGCATCCTTACATATCTTATGTATGGCTTTTCTGTTTTCCTTTTGGTCCAGGAAGAAACCGGTCTTCTGGCCATTTTCGATATCTACATAATACTTTACTCCATTTTCCACAATCTGAACCATGGTATCAAAGGGCTCCGTCAAAAATCCCTTTGTGAGTTCCATATTTTCAAGCTCTCTTACGCTGGCGTCGCTTCTCTCATAAACACCTTTGGCCCCATATTCCTCCACCAGCAGTTTCACTATAAGGGGTTTGTATCTGTCTATACCGAGAGCCAGGGATTGAACTACATAGTAATCCTCAAACTTGTCAATGGTTAGGCCCGGAAGAAAATCCGCCTCTCCGAATATGAAACGGCATGAAGAAGTATCTATTACAGTTTTTCTGTAATTCCAGGCATCCCTAAGCCTCTTTTTGAAAAATTCCTCATCTATTTCCTCGTTTATATCTCTTGTCATAATTCTTATTGCTATCTTTGAAACATCGTTTATGTAGCCCTTGCCTACGAATTCACCCCGGAAATTATATACTTCTATGATATCTCCGTTTACATAGTCTCCGTCATACTGTTCTATTTCATCTGTGTATATCCAGGGATGTCCGCTTTCAACTCTTTTACCTCTGCCTTTATATAAATAAAATTTTGCAGCCATGGTCATACTCCTTCCTAAAACTTTTAATGCCTTATAGTTTAACTAAAATATCTAAATATCCTCTATATTTTATTATAAAATTAGCAATATGGCTATAGTTATCCAATTTTAAACTTTTAGTCCGCAGCGAATAAACTCGCAGTATATATTTTCATAGATAAAACAGCCATATATTATTTTATCATTTACCATCCTTTGAAGTATTTATTCATACAGAGAAGCTAAAAGGGCTGATAAGTGAAAAGTTTCCATTAGAGTCATTAGAAAAGCTTTGACATGGATATGAGGATTCATTTAAAATAGTGAATGTATGTTTTTCTTACAGTGAAAATTAGTGGACTTTATAAAGTGTTTAAAATATAAAAACTTTAATGGGGAGATGGATATGAGTATATTAACAGTTAAGAATATAAGTCACGGCTTTGGAGACAGGGCGATTTTTGAGGATGTATCCTTCAGGCTTCTTAAGGGGGAGCACGTTGGATTTATAGGTGCAAATGGAGAAGGCAAGTCAACCTTTATGAACATAATTACGGGAAAACTTGCTCCGGATGAAGGCCAGATTGAGTGGGCCAACAAGGTTAGAATTGGTTATATGGACCAGCATGCAGTATTACAGAAGGGACAAACCATTAGGGATGTTCTTAAAGGAGCCTTCCAGTACCTGTTTGACGCAGAAACCGAAATGAATGAACTCTATGGGAAAATGGGAGAGGTTGAACCGGAAGAACTTGAAAAGATGCTTGAAAGAACTGCAGTAATTCAGGATATGCTGGATCACAACGGTTTTTATGTTATTGATGCCAAGGTTGAGGAGACGGCCAGAGGTTTAGGGCTTTTAGATGTTGGACTTGATAAGGACGTAACGGATTTGAGCGGAGGGCAGAGAACTAAAATTCTGCTTGCCAAGCTGCTTTTGGAAACTCCGGATATATTGCTTCTGGACGAGCCTACAAACTATTTGGACGAGGCACATATCGAGTGGCTTAAGAGATTCTTAAATTCCTACGAGAATGCCTTTATACTGATATCTCACGATATTCCGTTCTTGAATTCCGTAATCAATCTTATATATCATGTGGAAAATAAGCAGCTTACAAGATATGTTGGGAATTACGATGACTTCCAAAGAGTATATGAGGCTAAAAAGAAGCAGCTGGAGCAGGCCTATGAAAGACAGCAGGCGGAAATTGAAAGACTGGAAGATTTCGTTGCCAGAAACAAGGCCAACGTGGCTACTGCCAACATGGCCAAATCCAGACAGAAGAAACTGGACAAGATAGATAGAATAGAGCTTACCCAGGAGAAGCCAAAGCCGACTTTTAATTTCAAAAGTGCCAGAGCTTCCGGAAAGGTCATATTTGAAACCAAGGATATGGTTATAGGATATGATCATCCACTTACAAAGCCCCTCAATTTATATATGGAAAGAGGCCAGAAGATTGCACTAGTAGGCTCCAACGGCCTTGGTAAGACTACACTGCTTAAGAGCCTTATGGGAGAGATTAAGCCTATAAGCGGAGAAGTGGCATTGGGAGACTACCAATATATCGGCTACTTTGAGCAGGAAAGCAAGGAAGGAAATACTAACACTTGTATCGAGGAGTACTGGAAGGAGTTTCCGGGCTTTACGCAGTATGAGGTGCGAGCGGCTCTTGCCAAGTGCGGACTTACTACCAAGCACATTGAGAGTATGGTGATGGTACTGTCAGGAGGGGAAGCTGCGAAGGTAAGGCTTGCAAAACTGCTAAATAGGGAAACCAATATATTAATCCTTGACGAGCCTACCAACCATCTGGATGTGGACGCTAAAGACGAACTTAAGAGAGCGCTGAAGGAGTACAAAGGTACTATATTACTTGTTTGCCATGAGCCGGAGTTTTACAGGGACGTTGTGACGAACATTTGGAATTGTGAGGATTGGACGACAAAAATTTGCTAAAATTACTAACATAATACAAAGCAATTCAAATAACTGTATAAACACAGCCGTAACATCCAATAAGTGTTACGGCTGTGTTTATCTTTTCTGGCAAATTCGGATTGAAATATGATGTTAATATTTATATGTGCCTTTTGTAGAATTATTAGCATAATAAAAGGAAATACTAAATTAGGTGATGTAAATGGAAGCAAAAGGGTTATTGGATGAGGTTTATAAAATATCGGCACAAGATAGTTTTAAACTCTATAATATATGGATTACTCAAATAGTTTTCAGTTGGCGCTGGTGGTTCGAGATAGGATTGACTATAATTCCATGGATTGTTTGGCTTAAAATTAGAAACAAGAAAGACACAGCAAGGTTACTATTTGTTGGATCAGTAGTGGCGATAGTTTCAAATATGTTAGATATTATAGGAGGTTCATATAATCTGTGGCACTATGATTGGAAGGATTTTCCTTTCGTGCCGATATATTTACCTTGGGATTTTACCTTGTTTCCAGTTAGTGTTATGATAATGCTGCAATTTA
>JAUZPH010000303.1 GCA_030706065.1 Bacillota bacterium
GTCTAATAACGTTCCTAATAAAATCCCAACAGTATAACAGATAATATCGCTCCATAAAAATCCAAAGCCTAAAATCAGTCCTCCCAATGTTGTCGATCTTATGCTGTCAATCCACGGCGCATGATACAACTGGCTTATTTCTATAGAATAGGAAAATACAAGGGCTGCCAGGACAGCCTTCCATGTAGAAACACCTTTAAACAAAAAACCTATTACAAGAAACACCATCAGAGCCCACAACACATCACCGGAGTAATCGCCAATAAATACCGGCAATGAATTACGGAATTTTCTCGAGGCTAATCCTGCTGTTATTACTATTATTATTACTATAAAATATTTCAGCCTGTTTCTGTTCATTTCATCAACACCTTAATGTTTTTATTATTTCACTTCCAACTCCAGATTCAGTACTAAGACATCTGGAAAAATGTTCCACATGAAACTTTTTTGTACATCTCCATATTAACGCAAAGTGAAATCTTTGAGATTCTCCACAAAATGCCGCGCCACCGAGGAGAGATAGCGGTTTTTCCTCCAGACTACCGCAACAGAAGTCTCCAGAGAGGGTTCATCGATCTCCCAAAACTTCAACTTCAAGGTTTCCGCTAGATTCACAGTAGATTTCGGCACGATGGCTATTCCAAGGCCGCTGCCCGCCCAGGATATCATGGATCTTATATCATCGCTTCTGCAGAGAACCGCGGGTTCAAAACCCTTCGTTCTGCAGGCCTCTGTTATCTTTTCCTCGTACCTGTGATGGATGATCAAAGGTTTATCCCTAAGTTCCTTAAAGGATATTGAGACACTGCCTTCCCCCATGCTCCAGCTGTCATTACATACGGCTGCCATTGGATCTTTCATTAGCTCATCCTGGAGAAAAACGCATTCATAAGCTTCGGAGTTAAAAGGCGTCCTTATGATGCCGATTTCCACTATACCCCCGTTGAGAAGCTCAACTATCCTGAAGGTATCTCCCTCCCACAACCGGAAGCTCACCCTGGGGTACTTCGAGTGGAAACCGGTTATGAGCTGAGGAAGTATTGCGGCACCGGAAGAAGCAACAGTACCGATATTCAGAGTTCCCTGAAAGCCTTTGTTAAGTTCTTTTAATTCCTCTATGGTAGATTTTGTGAGCTCCAAAATCTCTTCACCCCGCATTCGAAGAATGCTGCCTGCCTCTGTCAGCTGCAGGCTTTTATTTCCTCTCTCAAAGAGCTTTACTCCCAACTCTTCTTCCAGAGCCTTTATTTGATAACTTAAAGGAGGCTGAGCCATATTTAATCTTCTGGCCGCTGCAGTAATCTGCCCCTCCTCCGCCACTGCAAGAAAATATTTGATCTGACGTATATCCAAAGTAAACCCTCCCTGTATTCCATCCATACTTTTTTTGTATGCCATGATACTTATTAAATATTTTAAGTATACATCAATTTCAATTATAATATAAATGCGGAAATTTATTTTTTAATTTATCGCCTAGTATGTAAAATTTCTTGTGAATGAGCAACAATATATGATGAAATTTTACATACGGAAAAATCGGTGAAGATTCGATATTTTCTCAGGCGAAAACCAAGGTTTAAATTTCCGTATCTGTAAAACAGAGAAAGAAACTTTTAATGAAAAATACAGCAATTTGCAGCTTTAAGAGGTGGGACAATGAATAAACGCTATCTTACATTACTGACTTCAGGACACTTTACTATAGATATTTTTCAAGGCGCTTTACCGGCCATGCTGCCCTTTTTAATAGCTGAAAGGAATTTAAGCTATGCTTCTGCAGCAGCCCTGGTATTTGCGGCAAATATCAGTTCTTCAATAGTACAACCCCTATTTGGTTTCTATTCAGATAAGCTTTCCATGCTGTGGGCAATGCCCGTAGGGCTGCTGTTTGCAAGTGTAGGACTTGCCCTTGCCGGAATCCTGCCAAGTTATTGGATGATCATGCTTTCGGTGGCCTTGAGCGGAATCGGCATTGCTGCCTTTCATCCGGAAGCCGCCCGTATAACCAACAATATATCCGGAGACAAAAAAGGCACCGGCGTCAGCACCTTTTCCGCCGGCGGAAATATGGGCTTTGCCGTAGGCCCTGTAATCACAACTGCAATAGTGCTGGCAGCAGGGCTTAAGGGCACCTTATTCCTGCTGATTCCTGCTGCTGCAATGTGTTATATATTCTTTACTCAGCAATCGGCGTTGGGCAATTATAGACAAGTTTCTTCGGCACAATCTGTAGGACAATCAGTAACGGTTAAAGATGAATGGGGTTCATTCTTAAAGCTTTTAGGAACCATTTCCTGCAGGTCCATTATATTTTTCGGTTTTAATACCTTTCTTCCCCTGTACTGGATCAATGTCTTCGGAAAGTCCAAGGCCGCAGGAAGCACTGCACTTTCAATACTGATTGTTACCGGTGCAGTAAGCACCCTGATTGCAGGGCGTCTGGCAGACAGATTCGGTCATAGAAAAATAATCGCCCTTGGGTTTACTGCATTAATACCTCTGTTGTTTATCTTTGTTCATATAAACAATGTCACAGCAGCTACTTTTATGCTCATCCCCATTGCTCTTGCCCTGTACGCACCCTTCAGCCCCATGGTGGTATACGGACAAAAGTATCTCCCAAATCACATGGGACTTGCTTCGGGAGTTACCCTGGGCCTTGCCGTCAGTGTAGGTGGAGTATTTGCCCCGGTACTTGGCTGGATTTCCGATAACTACAGCATTCATGCCGCCATATCCTGCCTGACTGTAGTACCGATAATCGCGGCAATAATTGCATTGTTTCTGCCCATTCCAAAGATAGATTTGAAGGACAGCGGTGAAACGGAAAAGCTCCAGGAGGCAGCAAGCTAGTTCCTCTAATTTTCACAAGGATTTTATACCTAATGCACCGGATATTTGCTGAGCCAGGCTTCATCCTTCCGATAGCCTGTCAGCAAATCATCTGCTGCTTCAATAATAACATCCATCAACTCCACCTTCTTCATCCAGTCCTTTGGTATTCCCTCCATACCGAGATACGCACCCAGTATGTTCCCCGTTATTGCCCCAGTACTGTCGCTGTCTCCGTCATGGTTCACCGCAGCAAATAGTGCCCCCTTAAAATCCCCTTTAAATTTCAAAGCACAGTATATTGAGATTGCAAGAGCCTCTTCTCCAACCCAGCCCTCACCTAATTCCTTTATTGCATCTTCCACCTTCACTTCGGAAGAAGCCAGTCTCACAGCCTCATCCATAAGTCTTGTACACCCCTCATACCCGTCATATTTTTTCAATTCACCCACGGCCCACTGAACAGCAGCTTCCAGCTCCATACCTTCAATTATTGAGGCTATAATAGCCGCAAGGGCACCAGCCGGTAAATATCCCAAAGGATGACCATGGGTTATTGCTGCTATATCCGCCGCTATTTTGAAAGCCTGTTCCTTTTCATAGAACAACCCCACCGGAGCTGTTCTCATGACTCCGCCGCAGCCCTTGCTGTTATTCACCGGAGCCTCAATGGTTCCCTTCACTCCCCTTGCCAGGGCTGAAATACAGGACATTCCTGGAGCCCGTCTTGCATGGAGTCCCCTGACATCTATCAGCCAGCCGTCGTAATTGAAAGGAATCCTGCTGCTTATTTCCTGACTCTGAGTATACAGCCACCGCTGATATGCATCATAAACTATATCGTATATGACGCATGTCCCTTTTTCCCTCGCAGCTGCCTCTGCTCTGAGTATGCCCTCAGCTGTAAAAAGTGCCATCTGGGTATCATCTGTTATTTCGCCTATTCCCGTCAAGCCGGGAATGATATCGGTAATACCGCCGTCTCCATAGGTATATTTTATATCCTCCCGGGTTAAAAACTCCACGGGCCAGCCCAGTGCATCTCCTAAGGCTCCACCCACCAGACACCCTCTAAAAAATTGCCTGCTCCTTTTCATTCACTATTCACCTCATACTTTTCGATTTTCGAAAATTCCCTGAAAACAGGCAGTGACCTTGTACCGGGATACAAAGTCACTTGCTGCATTAACCATATTTAACCACAAATTTAATAATACACCAATTAATGTAAATATTCAACCTGTACCTAAGAATTAATTACTGTGTCCCATCAAGTAAAATATTTGTTTCTCACATTTCTTTTCTATATAATTGAATAAGGGGCAATTGATTTTGCAATCAGTTGAAGAAAGTCAAACAATTATATAAAAATGGGGGTATAAAAATGAAAAGAATCGGAATGATTGGCGGTATGGGGCCTGAATCTACCTTGGATTATTACCGCCTGCTTATTGAACTGTACAGGGAGAAAGCGAAGGATGGCAGCAGTCCTGAAATAATTATCAACAGTATGGATCTTGATACCTTTATGAAACTTGCAGAGAAAAAGGATTGGGATGGTATTGTTGCGTGGCTGTCTGAAGGTATTGAGGTACTGCATAAAGCCGGAGCGGATTTTGGTTTTATTTCCGCCAATACCCCTCATATAGTTTTTGACCGGATAAGCGAACTATCTCATATTCCTCTCATAAGCATAGTAGATACTACCTGTGCCCGGATTAAAAAGTTTGGACTTAAAAAGGTTGGACTTTTGGGAACAAGGACTACCATGGAAAATGACTTTTATGGAAAGGCCGGTTTTAAGAATGGTTTCGAGGTATTTGCCCCGAATCCGGACGAGATAGATTATATTCACAGTAAGCTGATGACAGAAATAGAACTTGGGAACTTCTTAGATGAGACACGAAACAGGCTTCTTGATATTATCAAGAGAATGATTGATGATAATTCAATTGAAGGAGTAATTCTCGGGTGTACCGAGCTGCCTCTGATACTTACCAAAGAGAAATTCGGCATACCGTTTTTCAATACCACAAGAATCCATGTGGAAAGCATAATTGAATATTATCTTTATAAATAGATTGAACTTTACTTCTATAATCTTTCTTAAAGGGAACAATTTTAGTGGTTTGTTAATAAAAAACAAAAAAGCTACCTACAGCAGATAGCTTTTATAATGTATTTGGTTTCCAGGCAGTATACTTACATGACAAAAGAACGCCACCATTAAATAGTACCTGTAAATGCGTTTTTACCTTAGAGCACCTCGAATTTCAATAAACTCCTGGCCATAAAAGCA
>JAUZPH010000304.1 GCA_030706065.1 Bacillota bacterium
ACAAAGGATGAGAATTCCTTTCTGTTTGAAAACTATCCCTGGCCCTTTGTAAAGGACGGTAAATTGAACAAGGTTACTGTTGTAGTGCCGGATGATATTGCTTCTGCAGATTTGAATTTGCTATCAAATATCTTCGCATATATGGGAAGAAGTATTAATGACAATACGGGAAATTTAAGAGTTGTACGGGACAGCAGTTTCTCCGGGAAGTACGGGGATACTAATATCATATTTATCGGTACTCCGTCTGAGCTGAAATCCCTCAAAAGCATAAACAGCAGCATGTACTTTAAGTACGATGACAGCTTCAGCTACTTTCTTTCAAATGAAATGAGGAATTTAATGGAGGATTTCTCAAGGACTCTTTCCTCCATGCAGCTTATAACTTCTCCATATAACAAGTCCTGTGGTATACTGGTTGTAACAGCGCCAAGGAAGGAAAATGTTGTGAACACGGAGAAATATCTAACCCAGTCAAAGTATGCCGGTTCACTCATCGGCAATGCAGCTTTGGTGGACCAATGGGGGGATATTACCAACCATTATTTTATTCTGAAAACCGACAGCAAAGCTTCACTGCTTCAGAAAATAGAAAATGGGGGACAGAACCTTGAAGTTTTTGTCGTTTCCTTCATAACTATAATAATTCTTCTTATTATTTCTATCGGTTTGTATTTTAGGAAATACAAGAGGAGGTAAAGATGCCGGAGAAAAAGGCAAAGAAGTGGTACCTGATAATTTCAGCCATTGTTATTCTGGCAGCACTGGTGCTTGCTTACGGGTACTATCAGCGTTACAGAAACAGTATACCGGAAAACAAGACATTGAACAGGGAGTTCAAAACAAAGATAAAATCCGGAAATCTTTCCGTGGACTATGAAATAGGTCAGGCCATTGAAGATATTGATACGCTGAGGCTGAATACCTTGAATGTGCCGGTTGAAGTTGATATTTCAGACCTCAAGGACAGTACTGCATCTGTCAATGAAGCCAGTATTAAAAAGGCAAAAGTCCTCATGGAGAAATTGAAGGGTAAAGGTATAAACATAATAATTGAACCCTATCCATGGATATCCGGGGGAGAAGCTTACGAGACGGCGTTTAACCCGGAGGATGTAAACAGTTTTTTTAAAAGCTGGAGGGAGGACGTATTAAAGGTTATACTGAAACAGGTAGCTGTACCCGAGAGGGCCGATGCGGTATGTATCGCTTCGAACTTTGTGAATCTGGAGAAATATGAAGCTCAGTGGTGTGAAACAGCGGACTATGTAAGGGAAAACTACAGCGGGCTTGTGACCTATAAGACAAACTGGTGGTATACTGCCGGCTGGAATGCCGAAACAAAGGAAAGTTTTCACCAGAAACTTCAAAACAAGGTGTTCTCAAAGGTAGACTTCATATCCATAGCAGACTACTTTGAACTTTCGGACAAGCCAGAAAACAGTGTTGAAGATTTAAAAGCAGACTTGTATTCCTCCACTGCAGAAAACAGGAAACAGAATATTATCGATGAGATATCCCAACTTCATGACCAATGGAAGAAACCCATTTTCTTCGGGGAGCTTGGCTTCCCAAGGAGGGATTACGCAGCCATGCATCCCTGGGATCCTTCACCCTCTCAGGTCGAAAACGGATCGGAACAGGCAAGATGCTTTGAGGCTTACCGCCAGGCATTTACACAAGACTGGTTTCTCGGATTTTCAGTATTTTCTATAGGAAACAGGGCTGCGGACAAGAACTATTATCCTTCTTCAGAAAGTGTTGAAGTGATAAAGGGATGGTTCTAAACACCACAGGCTTTTTTATGTCTTTGAGGCTGATTTAACAGGCTTATTAATGGAGTTATATGCTGCAGACTGCAGTATATAACTCCATTTTTATTTTCTTGTGATATCAATCTTTTTACAGACTATATTGTCACATTCATAGTAGGAAATTTCCAATAGCCCGGTTTGCTTTCCGCGAACTATTGTACCGTGGACATTATATTTCCTTTTTCTGCTGTTTAGAGTTTTTTCTGTTACAGTCCCTTTGGAGGAAGTATTATCGTTTAAAACATCAGAGCTCATGCTACCAACTCCCATTGTATGGATTATATATAATATTTCTATATTAATTCGGTTTTTCCTTCTTTCGACGGGACACTATGATAACGTCAGTTTTTATTAACAATACCCTCCATATGATATATAATAAAGAAATCGACCAGAATTTTCGGAGGAATGATTATGGATTTGATTTTGATAAATGGGAAAGTCAGAACAATGGATAGCTCACGGCCCTATGCGGAAGCCGTAGCCATTAAGGATGGAATTATTAAAAAGGTCGGTAGGAATGAAGAGATATTAAAGTATGCTGATAAAGATACCTCCATTGAGGATATGGGGGGAAGAGGCTGGAATCAGGACATATTTAATATGGATCTGGACTCCATAAAGGATGTCAATATGGAGCTGACCATATTTTAACGGAAGGATCGTTTACAGGGGTAAAAGGCTGTTAATAAATTAATCCACAATAACTTTTAGAGAGAGAGGGTTATTGTGGATATTTATTTACTTCCTGTGGACAGATTTCGTATTTGCTTCCGGGTGCAGTTTATGCACTGCAACTGCAATCAATTGAGTTATTAATCCTAAAATGCAAACTCCCCTCCAGCCAAAGTGAGCATAATTGTAGGAACTCAAAAATGAACCCAGGGAACCGCCAAGAAAATATGTCACCATATAAACAGTATTTATTCTATTCCGGCTCTCATCGCTTAAGGCATGTACTCTGGCCTGATTGGAAATCTGACAGGACTGAACTCCCAGATCCAGAAGTATGACTCCTATTATGAGTCCCCATAACTTAAAGCCAAACAAGAGGAAGCATAAATAGGAGGCAATTACGATCAGCATACCTATTCCTACTGTGAATTTAGGACTCTTTCGGTCGGCAATCCTACCTACTATGGGAGCCGCTGTGGCTCCGATAATTCCCACAAGCCCGAACAGTCCGGCGGCATCTGCACCCATATTGTAGTTTGGACTCTCAAGCAGAAATGTAAGGGAGGTCCAAAAGGCACTGAAGGCGGCGAACATCATGGCACCGTTCACTGACGCTTCTCTAAGTACGGGAAAGGTTTTTACAAGGCCTGCCATGGATTTAAACAGATCCACATACCTGAGCCTCGATACTGCAGGACTTGTTGGCAGCAGCCTCCTGAGGGAAAAGGCAAGGAATATCATCAGAAACGCCGCCAGTAAGTATACCTTCCTCCACCCAAAGTATTGTCCAATCATACCGCTTAAGGTACGGGAAAGCAAGATTCCTATAAGCAAGCCGCTCATAACGGTCCCGATTATCTTTCCTCTCTCCCGGGGCTCCGCCAGCTGAGCGGCCAAAGGAACCAGAAGCTGAGGCACCACGGAAGTAAAGCCTACGGCAAAGGCTGCAATTAACACTGTTGTTATATTGAAGGAAAAAAACATAAACATCAGTGAACAGGCGGAGCAAAGCAGCATAAATAAAATCAGGGACTTTTTCTCCCTTATATCTGCTAATGGCAGTATAAACAGCATGCCCAGTGCATAACCAATTTGTGTAAGTGTAGCAGCAAGGCCAACGCTGACTTGGGTCACATGAAAGGTTTTAGCTATTTCCACCAGCAGCGGCTGAATGTAATACAGATTGGCCACAGTAATTCCCGAAGCTGCCGCCATAATTAATACCAGGAAGTTATTCAATTTAAAACTGTTTTGTCGAGCATCATTCTTTTCAAAAGTCATTCTGAAACTCCTTCCGTGGAACCATTAAAGCACTATAACTATAGGCTATTCATATTTTACATAAAAATTTGCCATAAGTACAGGTGGTAGAATCCAAGACCCGGAAATTTCTTCAGGAAAGTATCCTTGGACATTTGTTAATTGTAGAATCAATGCATACAAAATATAAGGTATTTTAGTAAAATATAAAGGATTTATAGTAAATTTGTAGAATATTATTGTATATACTAGATGGATGCTAAACAAAGGAGTGTTTTTACTATGAAGAAGTTCTCTTTAAGGGTACTTGCCAATTTAAATCAGATTCTGCTCAGTTTTCTCCCCATAGCTGTTGCATTTATTGTTCTAATCGCAGCTTCATCAGGTTCTTCATCCGTTTTAAAGGCAGTATTAGCCGTGGCTTTGGTGTTATCGGTTACTGCTATTTTAATTCAAAATGTGCTGCTTGGAGGTTTTTTAAAGGGTGTAGATAAGGCTGTAAGCAGGTTGAATCAGGCCAAGCAGGGGAATTTAACTGTAATTACCGAAGAAAACAGTATACGTGAACTTGATGAACTCTCTGAAGTAGCCTGTGAAATTATTAAGGAATTTGATGAAGTCGTTTCCAATGTATATTCTTCCTCCTCCGAAGTAAGGCACATGATAGAGACAGTGACTGAAACTTCCAGGGAATCGGCAAAAAGTGCAGAGGATATATCCAAGTCTACTGAAGCAGTGGCTGAAGGTGCAACGATGCAGGCAGAGGAGACGGAACTGACCTACTCAATGTCTACAAAATTAGTTGGACAAGTAGAAGCAGTGTCCGATTCCACCGAGCTCATGTCGGTCAAGGCTGAGCTTGTGAAGAATATGACCAAGTCAGGAAAAGACAGCATTTCCGAACTCCTGGAAAAAAGTAAACTTTCAGAGTCAAATATTTCGGAAATTAATAAGAGCATAGAGGAATTAAGTTCCATGGCTCTTGATATTACAAATATAACAGAAATTATAACAGCCATAGCAAATCAAACAAACCTTCTTTCCCTAAATGCCTCAATTGAGGCTGCAAGGGCTGGGGAGGCAGGCAGAGGCTTTGCCGTGGTAGCCGGTGAAATCAAGAAACTTGCAGAGAAGAGCCTGGAGTCAGCTCAAGGCATCGTAAAAACAATAGCTAGTGTACAAAATCAGGTTAAAAATACTACTGAGAAGATAAACTCTACAACCCAGACAATAATGTATCAAATTGAAGCAGTACACAAGACAAATGAGGCCTTTAACGGAATAGCTGAAGCTTCGGAAGAATTATTCAGGCAGCTGAATACTGTAAGGAGCGGCATAAGCCAGCTGGATACCTATAAGTC
>JAUZPH010000305.1 GCA_030706065.1 Bacillota bacterium
AAACCAAACCTGCCAGCATCTCATACCTGTAATACATTATGCCGCCAAAGAGGCTCGTTATATTATCATTTCTACCACTTTCATTGCTATTTTCCATAATTTTCCCACCCAACTCATAATATGACTATATTATTCCACCACGCGAAGGAAAATATGTTATAGAAATAGCTAAACTTAAAATATTTACATATATTTATACGAAAAACTCTATAAAATAAACCCGGCATATTAATTATCCACATGCCGGGTTATTATAGTATGTAAATTTACTCCACCTGTATGTTATTTTCTCTTGCATAATAGAAAAGGTACTGCTGGGCATAGCCTGACTCCCGTCCAAACTTTTCCCTTCCAAAATCCCTTATCTTTTTCAGGGATACATCCGGTGCAAGATAGAAATGCATCATTGCCCGCTTTACCCATACATCCACAGGAAAAGCAGAAATCTTTCCCATGGAAAACAGCATTATGCAGTCCGCCACCTTTGGGCCTATTCCGTTAAAGCGCTGTAGAGCTTCATGACATCCGTCATCATCCATCTCAGCGATTTTATAGATGTTGTATTCTTCATACCCTTCCTGGCCCTTGAGACTCCTGTTAATCTTATCCACCGTGTCCTTCACATACTTTGCCCTGAACCCAAGGCCGCAGGCCTCCAGTTCCTCCTCAGAGGCATCCTTCAGCATTTCAGGGGTAGGGAAGGCATAATATGTCCTTCCTTCATATTCCAGGGCGCTGCCCCACTTTCTGCTGATCTTGTCTATTGCCCTCTTTATCATCGGTATCCTGTTATTTGCGGAAGTTATAAAGGAGATTACTATCTCAAAGGGTTCCTGCCGCAGTATTCTTATACCCCTTCCGAAATCCACCGACTTCTTCAGCAGCGGATCGGTACTGAGCTTTTCCTTTATCATACTGTAATCGGTACCCAGGTCAAAATAATTTTCCCATATACGGTAGAAATCCTCTTCATTGCAGTTATGCAGCACTACATCCCCGCCGGACTTCTCCACTCCGATTATCCTTCCAAAAGCCGCGCCTATATATTTATTTTCGGACACCTTATCCCACCTGAAGCATTGACCACATTGGAAAATGTGGTCAAGTTCGAAGTTCTTTACATCCTTGATTATTATACCTTTTTCAGCTGCTTCTATATTACTGTAATCCAAGGCTTACCCTTCTTTCCGTAGGAGGGTGTGAAAAAATTAGTTATTCTTTTTCGCGGGACGCTTGTGGGAACCACACGTAACAGTTAATAACTGTTACGCACCCCTGAGGAATACATGAGGGGCGGTGTAGCGAAACTTATAGAATAACTTTTTTTCACACCCTCCGGTAATTGTCAATTATCGATATCTTTTTCAAATAAAGGGGCAAATATAATTGACAATGGATAATTGAGAATTGACAATTAAGGTTGAAATTCAGCAAAGCTGAATTTCTATAATTATATTATTTAGCTTTTTCGGAGCTTGCGGAGAAAAAGCATCCTTGATTGTCCATTGTCCACTGTCAATTGTAAATTAGTCATATTTTGTCTGTAAACTGCTCTCTTTATTCATTGAACAGCTTTTGAAGCTGGCCCTGATTATACACCCTTCTTTGAAAGATACTCATCGATGGCTTTGGCTGCCTTCTTTCCGGCACCCATGGCAAGAATTACAGTAGCAGCACCGGTAACGGCATCCCCGCCGGCATATACTCCCTCTTTTGATGTCAAGCCTGTATCCTCCTGCGCCACTATGCATCTGTGCTTATTTATCTCCAGGCCCTTTGTAGTTGATGATATTAAAGGATTTGGAGAAGTACCCAGGGACATAATAACCGTATCCACATCCAGTGTAAACTCGGAATCCGGCATTTCTACGGGCCTTCTTCTTCCGGAAGCATCCGGTTCTCCAAGCATCATCCTTATACAATTCATCCCTTTGACCCATCCTTTTTCATCCCCGATTATCTCCGTAGGATTTGCAAGGAGATCAAAGATGATGCCTTCTTCCTTTGCATGATGAACCTCCTCCACTCTGGCAGGGAGCTCCGCTTCAGACCTTCTGTAGACAACATGAACCTCTGCTCCAAGCCTCACCGCTGTCCTGGCGGCGTCCATTGCAACGTTTCCGCCTCCTACAACAGCTACCTTCCTGCCAATGCTGACAGGTGTAGCATATCCCTCCTTGAAGGCCTTCATTAAATTGTTTCTCGTCAAAAATTCATTTGCAGAGAGAACACCATTGAGATTTTCACCGGGTATTCCCATAAACTTTGGAAGTCCTGCACCGGAACCTATAAAGACTGCATCAAAGCCTTCCTCTTCAAAAAGCTGATCTATAGTAACGGTTCTCCCGATAATTACATTTGTTTCAAGCTTTACTCCCAGCTTCTTTACATTTTCAATCTCATGTTTAACTACCTTTTCCTTTGGAAGCCTGAATTCCGGTATTCCGTATACCAGTACCCCGCCGGGTTCATGCAGCGCCTCGAATATGGTAACGTCATAACCGATTCTGGCCAGGTCCCCGGCACAGGTAAGGCCTGCAGGGCCGCTGCCTATAATTGCAACCTTTTTGCCGTTTCTCTCCATCGGTACACTTAAATCTATCTGATGTTCTCTTGTCCAATCCGCAACAAAGCGTTCAAGCTTTCCGATAGCTACAGCTTCTCCCTTAATCCCCAGGATACATTTTTCTTCACACTGTACCTCCTGGGGACATACTCTTCCGCACACTGCCGGCAGCGCGCTTGACTCTGCAATGATCCTTGCAGCTTTCTCAAACTCCCCTGCCTTTACGTACTGTATGAAGGCCGGTATATTAATGCTTACAGGGCACTGGGTAACACACATGGGCTTCTTGCAATTCAGGCATCTTGAAGCCTCCTGTACGGCCTCCCCCTCGTTATATCCGAGGCATACCTCCTCAAAATTAGCTTTTCTCTCCCCCGGATCCTGTTCTCTTACCGGTACTCTCTTAAATTTATCCATGGTTATCTGCCCCCCTCACTGTTTTCATGACATTCGCAGCCCTTTGCATGGTGAGTGTCGCCTTCAACAGCCTTAAGGACTTTCCTACCTTCTGCATCCTTATACATAGCCTGTCTTCTCATGGCCTCATCAAAATTGACAAGGTGCCCGTCAAATTCCGGCCCGTCAACGCAGGCAAATTTAACTGTTCCGCCAACAGTAACTCTGCAGGCTCCGCACATTCCGGTTCCATCAACCATTATCGGGTTAAGGCTTACTATGGTGTGAATACCCAGTTCCTTTGTCAGAATTGAAACGAACTTCATCATTATCATCGGCCCTATGGCAACTACCAGATCATACTGCTTGCCCTGAACCTGAACCAAATCCTTCAGTAAATTGGTAACCAAACCTTTATATCCATAAGAACCGTCATCAGTGGCTACGTATACATTCCCTGCGACAGCCTTCATCTCCTCTTCAAATAATAACGTATCCCTGGTCTTTGTTCCGATAATAACGTCGGCAGCTATTCCATTTTCATGGAGCCATTTTACCTGTGGATACACCGGAGCAGTTCCCACTCCTCCTGCTACAAATAGAATCTTTTTCTTCATTAACTCTTCGAGATTTTCATGTACCATCTCTGATGGTTGTCCAAGAGGCCCTACAAAATCTGCAAAGGAATCCCCTTCCTCATATTTTGCCATCTGCTGAGTTGAGCTTCCCAGGGTTTGAAAGACAATTGTCACCGTTCCCTTTTCAGCGTCATAATCACAGATAGTAAGAGGTATCCTCTCTCCCTTTTCGTCCATCTTAACAATTAAAAACTGTCCTGGCTTCGCTGATCTTGCTACTCTTGGTGCAAGTACGTCCATTAGATATATCTGAGGCGCCAAAAGTCGTTTCCTAACAATCTTGAACATTCAAATTCCCCCAATAAAATTATAGTTATACACTTGTTTCTTAATATGCATGACTGCAACCATCACAGCCCCTATAAATATTCATTTACTATTATAATTCATAAGTATAAAAATAAAAAGTTAAAATTCATTAAATAGGCTCTGTTCACCCTCGAAATATATCTTTAACAGAGTCAAATATTTAAGGTCATCACTATTTTCGACATTTTTCGTTAAACAAACAATAAAAGCAGCCCGGGCGGGCTGCCTTATGGAGGTATGATTTTATACCTGAATTTATCACTTGGAAAAGACCGCTGAAGCTTCGGTATTTTCCAAGTAAATTTACTACTGTTTAAATTCACACATCTTTATCAATGACAAGAGATTTAATTTCTAATGCCTGTGCTGATGCTCGCAGGCCTGGTTTTGCTGATTTTGATAGCTCATGCTGCCCTGCTGATTCTGATTTGACATTTGCTGGTTCATCTGCTGATTTTGCTGGTTCTGATTCGACATCTGCTGGTTTATCTGCTGATTCATCTGCGCCTGCTGTTGCTGCTGCTGGTTCATCTGGCTCAACTGCTGCGCTGTCTGGTCAATGAGCTGATTCATCTGAACCAGTGCCTGATGGGATTGCAGCTGCTGATTAGCCTGCTGCAGTGCGCCCATAGCCTGCTGTATCGTACTCTGCAGCTGCTGGGAAGTCTGCTGCTGCTGCTGGGTTGCCTGATTCTTGAACTGTCTTATCTGATCTTGAAGCTGGGATGCAACCTGCTGGCTCTGCTGGCTCATCTGTCCCTGGCCCTGGTTTTGGCTCTGAGTGGTTGAACCGCTCCAAATTGTATTTGTTGCAGTCTGTTTCAACTGATTCAAGGTGCTTTCCATAGCTCCCAGCTGATGTCTTAAGTCGCCGATTTCTTCTCCAAGTTCTGCCTCGGCCCTCTTCTCAAGATAGTTCTCCAATACCTTCTTGTTTTTATCGTCCAATAGACCCACTCCTTCATATACATTTTTTTGCACGAGTCTATTTTTCCCATGATATTTTTTCATTATACTCGCCCTTTTATAAAAAATTAAAGACGGCAGCCCTTTCGGACTGCCGTCTTATCATAACTATTTTGCGTAATTGAAGAAGCCTCTTCCGGATTTTCTTCCAAGATATCCGGCCCTTACATACTTCTTAAGAAGCGGGTTAGGTCTGTACTTTGGATCTCCGGTTTCCTTGTAGAGTACA
>JAUZPH010000306.1 GCA_030706065.1 Bacillota bacterium
AGTACAAATTCTTATCCATTCCTCATAAGAAAAAGTTATAACGCATATTTCTGCAGTTATTTCACCTGATAGCGGAATACTGTATCATAATCATTATAAATTGCCAGGGAAATGGTCCTTTGTGTCAGGTTGTAAACCGCAGACCACTGTGCATCTCCGTGAATTGTATTTTTCTCCAGCAGCTTTAATGCATCCTCCGTGTTAATCACTCCCTTGGTTTTGGAGAGCACATCATCATAGGCTTTATAACGGTCAGCACCAAAGCCAGAAAGAGACTCATTATTATAAAGCTGAAAGTTACTTACTATCTGATAATCGCCTTGTTTATTTATGACCTGCATCCTGCCGTCTACAAACTCTATTACAGCTGAGTTTCCTGCAGCATCAGCAATCATATATTGAGAAGGGTACGTACCAAAAACCACATTATACTGCTGAAGAAGCCTGATGCCCTCCTCTACATTTTTTGCCTTGTCAAGCATCATTCTTATAACTGTAGTGTCATAAAGGGTTGCCTTTCCGGCATCCGCCGATGCCTTTGAACCTGCCAGTGTAAATACAGCTGCCGCCAAGCCCTTTTCATTCATTCCATCGAAAGTAAAGTAGGGTGAAGCAAGAGTGTATGGCTTTGACTTAAAGTCCAACTCCTTTTTCCCAACCTTCGGATAGCCAATACACTGATACAAATTTGCCATCCCAACTGCCTTATATCCGCCTTTGGGGCTTGTTTTAACTACTGCAGGCATAGCGGCGGGAGTATCAAGATCCCTGGCCATAATAACATCTCCTTTAGGCGTTTTGGCAAGGAAAGCGGAACAACCGCGCTTCTTCGTACCGGAGCCTCCTATTGCCGCTAGTCCATGTGCAAGGTTCTTTTTCAGAAACTGTTCCATTTCCAATTCACTTTTAACACCGGTTTTAAGATACTTATCAAAGGAATACTCTCCATGGTACTCTATTTCATACACGGGCCTGTCACTGATTTTCTTTATGGATGCAACTGTAGCAATCTCATTGCGAAGCAGTGCCACAGCAGTTGTGCTGATAAGAACAATAATACCAGGCACGATACATAAAATTTTCTTAATAATTTTCCCCTTTGGCTTTTTGCCGGTACTTCTCAACATCATTTTTATACCATCCCCCTTGGAATTGCATTATCATAAACACAAATTTCCTTTATATAGTAATTATACTATTACTTATTGTTATATTTATCCAAACATGCTTTTTTGATTGTCTATTGATTGTATTGTAAATTATCAGAGCCGCAGAGGTGTTTGTGAAGCCGGAAGGTGGAGATTGCTGTTGCTTAAAATCTGCTCTATTATAATAATTAAAAAATCCAGTATGTGACCATACCGGATATCTAAACCTGTGTCTTAAATTAAGATTCGAGTAGTTTGTCTATAAAGTTATTAATATTTTCAGCTTGGGTGCAACAGCTAATTAATCAAACTCCTCAGATATCACAATCCTTTTTCTTATAATAAATATGTTGTATATTATTTTAATATATGTTATATTAAGTGAGTAACGGATGTAAAATTGATTCCGTTGTTAAGATTTAATATGATAACAGACATATCCTCTTTTTTGAATATTCTTGTTAATCTGTTTTGGATCTTAAGTTTTTGAAAAAGGAGGAATGTTGAAATGGCAGATAAAACAATAGTTTGTAAGGACTGTGGAAAAGAATTCTTATTCACTGAAAGCGAGCAGGCTTTCTACAAGGAAAAAGGATTCGATAATGAGCCCCAAAGATGCGCTGATTGCAGAAGAGCAAGAAAGCAGCAGAACAACAACAGAGGCTTCAGAAGATAGTAACCTTGTTACTAAAACCCTGCAGGTATGTACCTGCAGGGTTTTTAATTTGCTCCTAAACTGCTTTATTCCTTGAATTCTTAGACACTTCAACGTTCAATCTTCTGCCGCACAGTTTCCTGCCTCTACAGTTTCTGATAATTGAATCAGCTGCATCAGCCGAAACTTCTACAAAAGAAAACTTCTCCAAAAGGTTGATCCTTCTCACTTCTTCTCTGTCCACTCCCGCATTCTCCCTAAAAAACTCTAAAAGCTGCCTGGAGTCAAGTTTATCCATATGTCCGACATTTAAAAACAGGTTTGCTGGCTCCGATGAGGATATTCCCTTATCACTTTGGGCTTCGGAAACATCGTTATATTCATAACCGGCTTCTCTGCCATATACCATGCTCATAAGAGCCGCTGCAACATCTACAAGATTATATTCTTCATCAAGCTCCGAAGCCAGTGAAATAAATTTCTTAAAATCCTCTTTTTCCAATGTTTCTTTTACATTCGAAATAATGTTCTTATATTTAGCTTCGAATATATCATCTATGGTAGGAATCTCTCTTCTCTTTATTCTCCCTCTTGTTGCTCTTTCTATCTGTTTCAGGGCAGAATACTCTCTGGATGTAACAAGTGTAAAGGCCGCGCCTTCCCTGTTTGCTCTTCCCGTTCTGCCGATTCTGTGCACATAGGATTCAACATCCTGGGGAAGTTCGTAATTTATAACATGGGAGACATTCTCCACATCTATACCCCTGGCTGCAACGTCCGTAGCAACAAGGAACTCCAGATTCTTTTCCTTAAACTTTCTTAAGGTATTCAATCTCTGGTTTTGGCCCATATCTCCATGCATTCCTTCTGCGCTGTACCCTCTAGACTGCATTCCTTCAACCAGCTCATCCACAGCCTTTTTTGTCTTGCAGAAGATAATTGCTGATGAAGGCTCCTCAACATCCAGTATTCTGCACAGGCATTCAAATCTGTCAATGTTTTTGACCTCGTAGTAAAACTGTTCCACAGTATTTACAGTCATGGTATTCTTTAATATGGATATATGTCTTATATCAGCTTTCAAGTATCTTTTGGCCAACCGTTTGATCTCTTCAGGCATTGTTGCGGAGAACAGCATGGTCTGTCTTTCTCTGTTGCTGCCAGCTATGATTTCCTCTATGTCGTCGATAAAGCCCATGTTAAGCATTTCATCCGCTTCATCCAGGGCAAGGAAGTTAATGCTGCCAAGGTCTATAACACCTCTCCTTATAAGATCTAAAACCCTGCCCGGGGTTCCGACTACAATATCTATTCCCCTCCTCAGGGCACTTATCTGCCTTTCAATAGGCTGTCCTCCATATACCGGCAGCAGCCTTACTCTGGTGTATTTAGCCAGTCGGTTCAATTCATCATTAACCTGAATTGCAAGTTCCCGTGTAGGCGTTAAAATGATAGCATTTATTTTATTTTGCGGACTCATCCGGCTTAAAATAGCTGCTCCAAAGGCCAGCGTTTTTCCGGTACCTGTCTGAGCCTGCCCTATAACATCATGTCCTTCCAGCAGCACCGGTATTGCTTCGGCCTGAATTCTTGACGGTTCCTCGAACCCCATATAGTCAATGGCCTTCAAAACATTTTCCTTAAGGCCAAGCTGACTGAATTTATTATTTTCCATACTTATTCCTTCTTTCATCACATAAAACTTTTTTGCATATAAAAACAACAAAAGCTGCCCTTGCAGGTTTGCAGTGGCAGCTTTCATAGTATTATTTCTCTATGGCTTCTGATAAACACTCGTCAATGATTTCTTCAGTATCCATAATAATCATTTCAAATACTTTTATCTTTTTCATATATACCTCCTAAATCCCTTATAAAAATGTCACAATAAAACAAACTACAAAAAAACATTCATAGTCAGTTCTATACAATAAAAAAACCTGAACAAAATTTATAATTAGGATAAAATTAGAGGTGGAAAATGAAAACTCTAAGAATGGACTTTTAAGATTCATGTATTCACTAATTTTATGTTAACTTAATTTTGAGATGTCTTTAATCATGTAATGTAAGTCTTGCAACCTTTTATAATTTTTATTAACTTATCAAGTATATCTCATTTATCCATCAAAGTCAAGTTCTTTCCTTTAAGCCTTAAGTTTTTTTCTGACTGCCCTGGCCGCCATACCATGAATGATATCCAAATACCTCTGTGATACTTGGGGACATGCCGACAAGGTGCTGTCTACGACATAGTCTATATTATTATCACCTACTATTTTCAGATTCCTGCCATTACTAAAAATAACACCCTCACAGTTTAAAGAGTCGTATATAGTGCTAACTATAGGAGCTTGCATACTCTTAGTACTTTCTTCACAGCTTTCCGAAAAGTATAATATATCTTTATCTACTTCAAACTGGCCATAGATGTATTCTTTTAACACAGTATTTTCCTGTCCACATTCATATTCTATATGCTCCACATGCTTTAGATCAAACCTGTTACTGACTTCCTTCCTGACTAAATAACTTCTGCTTTCCAATTCCATAAGTCTTTTCTTCATATGCTCAGAGAAATTCGTTCCAAATTCCTGTATAAATTGTTCCATAGATATAGAACGCTTTTTTGTATAATGAATATTTGCCATGATTGTTCTACCTCCCCATATTTTGAATATTACTATAAAAAATTGCATAAAAAAAGCACCCTTATCGAGGTGGTATAACATCGGCTGTTTATACTTTTTTTAACAACACCATTGATGTACATTCAATGATATTTCCTCTATCTTTTATTATACCCCTTTTTTCAAATTTAATCAAACTTTCCAGAGAACTTAATTATACAGATGCGGAAGTTTAAACCTTAAAGTATTCGCCTGAGAAAATAACGAATCTTCACCGATTTTTCCGGATGTAAAATTTCAACAGTTTACTATTAGAATTTTGAAGAAATTTTACATCCCTGGCGATAGATTAAAATATAAATTTCCGCAGCTATAGTTATTACTCTTCAGAACATAAGCGTGGATTTTTGAGTATCCCCATAGGCTTAAGTTGATACTGGTACGCCCATCCATGTCCTGTAGTCCTCCATGCATTAGGGCCAAACCATTTATAATTGCTCATGCAATTATGGACACATCCAAATGCATTAACCCTATTACCGAAACAGGTTATATCTAAAACGTGTTTTCCTTCTTCAACATACCCTAATGAAAGTGAATATGGTTCAAAAGCAATTCTACCTTTTCTTTCACCATCCAATCCTACAGCTATAACCGGAT
>JAUZPH010000307.1 GCA_030706065.1 Bacillota bacterium
ATGCAGAGGCTGTTTGATGCAGAGCTCATGAGTAAAATAGTTGCAGAGTTGAAGGGAATAGGCTTTAAATATGTGGCCATGGATATGCAGGGCTACAGAACCGGAAGCATGAATGAGGTTTTAAAACTTGACAATACTAAGAAAGTAAGAAGATAAGGAGGGTGTGAAAAATATAGTTATTCTTTTTCGCGGGCCGCTGGTGGGAACCACGAGCGGTATAGCGAAATTTATAGAATATCTTTTTTTCACACCGTCCTAAATATTTAAGATGATAAGAAGATAAATGTTTTGGGAAGTGATTCTATGGAGGTCTACTTTGACAATGGGGCCACTACAAAGCCCTATGATGAGGTTGTTGAGGCTGCAGCGGATACGATGAAGAACAATTACGGCAATCCCTCTTCGGCCCATGGACTGGGGCTAAGAGCTGAAAAAAAACTGAATGAGGCCAGGGATAGCGTGGCACGGACTTTAGGGTGCACAAGAGATGAGATAATATTCACCTCCGGAGGCAGCGAAAGCAATAACTTCCTGATAAAGGGGTTTATCGGTGCAGGAGATCATGCTGTAACCAGTGCAATTGAGCATCCCAGTGTTCTTAATACCTTTAAAGAGCTTGAAAAGGCAGGAGTGAAGGTTACATATCTTGAGGTGGACGACAGCGGCAGAATTTCCCTTGAGGCGTTGAAAGCTGCTGTTAATAATGATACCCGCCTTGTAAGCATAATGCATGTTAATAATGAGGTTGGTACTATACAGGACATAGAAGATATGGGGAACATCATAAAGGAAGCAAGTCCAAGGGTCAAGTTCCATGTGGATGCAGTGCAGAGCTATGGGAAATACAGAATCGATGTTAAGAAGGCAAATATAGACCTTCTCTCCGCCAGCGGACATAAAATACACGGCCCGAGGGGCATTGGTTTCGCATATTTAAGGAAGGGCTTGAACCCCAAGGCCCTTATAAGCGGAGGAGGCCAGGAGAGAACTTTTCGTTCAGGAACGGAAAATCTTCCTGGTGCAGTGGGGCTAAGTACTGCAGCAGAGATAATGTATAAAAACCTGGAGACAAACTACCGAAGTGTACGGGAGTTGAAGGAATATTTTATCGAAAGACTTGGAAACATAAAAAATATAGTGATAAACAGCCCTTGCGAGGAGTACTTTTCCCCATTTATACTGAGTGTTTCCTTCACCGGAGTGAGAGGAGAAGTGCTGCTGCATCTCCTGGAGGAGAAAGGGATATATGTATCCACCGGCTCGGCTTGTTCCTCCAGGGAAAGAAATGACAGCCATGTGCTGAGAGCCCTCGGGCTTAAAACTGAAAACCTGAAGGGCACAATCCGGTTCAGCTTCAGTGAGTATAATTCAAGGGATGAAGTAGACTACACCATAGAGGTGCTTCAAAAGAGTCTGAAGTTTTTAAGGAGAAATTGATATGAGAAAGCTTTTACTAATAAAGTATGCCTCCGAAATATTCCTTAAGGGCCTTAACAGGAATAAATTCGAGAAGAAGCTCAAGTTAAATATAATGGAAGTACTTAAAGGTGTGCAGTATGAATTTTTAAATGACATGGGAAGATGGTTCATATACAGCGAGGACCTGGAAGAGGCTACTGCAAGAGTGAAAAGGGTCTTTGGGGTATATGAGGTATGTATAGTCAATGAGGTAGAACCAACTATGGAAGCCATAAGTAAAGTAGCGGTAGAAGAGGCCCGGGAATTTGGAGAGACTACCTTCAAGGTGGAAGGTAACAGAGCCAATAAGGCCTTCCCGATAAATTCCATGGAACTGAGCCGCGAGGTGGGAGCCATAGTTCTCAGGAATGTAGAAGGGTTGAAGGTTGACGTACATAAGCCCAAGCGGGTAATAAATGTTGAAATAAGAGAGAGGGCCTACGTTTATTCCAAGAGAATAAAGGCTGCCGGAGGGCTGCCCTATGGTATGAACGGCAGTACCATGCTTATGCTTTCCGGCGGAATAGATTCTCCTGTTGCCGGCTATATGATGGCAAGAAGAGGTGTGGAGTTGAACTGCGTGTATTATCACAGCCATCCCTATACCAGTGAAAGGGCAAAGGAAAAGGTGAAGGATTTAGCCAGGATACTTAAGGGATATACAGGAAGCATAAAGCTTTACGTAGTTCCCTTTACCGATGTTCAGATGGCCATTATAGACAAGTGCCCGGAAAATGAGCTGACAATAATTATGAGAAGGTTCATGATGAGGATTGCCTGTGCCCTTTCTGAAATGCTTGGCGTTAATTCTGTAACGACGGGAGAGAGCATCGGCCAGGTAGCAAGCCAGACTATGGAAGGACTCATCGTAAGCAGTGACGTGGCAGACAGACCGGTGTTCAGGCCTTTGATAGCCACCGATAAGACAGATATAATGGATGTTTCCAGGGAAATCGGTACCTACGAAACCTCCATATTGCCCTATGAAGACTGCTGCACTATATTCGTTCCGAAGCATCCGAAAACGAAACCGAGGCTTGAGGTAATAAGGCATTCGGAAAGTGTGCTGGATATAGAGAGACTGGTGAAGGATGCCATAGATAATATGGAAGTGTATGAAGACCTGTAAAAAAGTATGAAAAAGGCGTCTGGAAAGACGCCTTTTTCATTATTCTGGACTGTTTGATGCGACTTTTACCGCTGCCTGGTGTCTCGAATCCAGTTTCCCATCAAAGTGGTGCGTACTATTTAAAAAGTGAACATCAAAATGGCCATCCATGCCATTTCCCTTAATAGTATCCAGGTTTTCTCCGCGGCCGTAGCCTTCGGATCTGTTGTCCACCACGGCATAGGCCGGAGCGGAATCCACACCGGCATGGGGTTGGCCCGCCATGGATGCAGCAAGAATTCTACCATTTATATATATATGGACGGGACGGACGTCCCAACTGAAACCTCCCCAGATACTCTTTATAATCTTTGTGTCTTCAAGGGTCAGTGCCTCGCAATCCGCATGATTGGCACCCATGGTCCTCTTTATCTTGAAGGTTTTTCCGGTATACACATCTTTAACCGTGACTACCGAGCCTATGGGAAACACGTCTCTGGCGGATTTCCACCAGTCCAGCATTTCCACCTTTTTTTTAGGCTTGCTTACCTCCGGGAGGTTGCCTCCTCTGGATAATGTAGCCGTTTTTGGCTTTTCTGCCGCAAGGGCAACGGTTTTTGCAGCCTCTTCCCCGGCATACTTTGCTGCCAGGACATTTTTAAGGCCGGAGTTCATGGAATCCTCCTGAGTACTGATGGCTTTTGTGAGATCACTAAGTGAAACTGTACTCTCAACAGTAGTCTGTACATTGGCTGTACCTAAATGATCTGACGCTTGTACACTAACTTGAGCCCCCACCTTGGACTCATGAGAGGAGATGGATAGGATTGCTGCAGCAATACCAATGAATAATGCTGCAATTAACGGAATATTTTTTTTCATGGTTTACACCTCTTTTTTTACGCCGGCGAAGTTAGTTGACGGGTTCAGGAAAGAGTACCTTACCATTTAAGGATTCACCCCATAAAAAAATCCTCCGCTGTCCTGCCAAGACATTAGGCGAAATTGTTTGGCATGTCCAGCTGGTCTTCGTGGACGTGTGGATGGCTCATGAAAATCCTCCACCTTATATATGTATTGGTAAAGTCCACATATAATGCATGTACAAAACCAGCATTTACATTATAACATATATTCTTGTTTATCCAAGTGGCAGTGTATGGAATACTTTTTTAATAAGCCTCACTTGTCATTATGAATTGTTGTGATAGAATAAAAATGGGTGGGAAGCTCAAAAGGAGGTAACAAATGACGGACTTTAAAGAATTACAGCTGGGCGATAGAGAACTTTTTAACAGTTTTTTAAAGGACTACAGCTTTGGGACATATGAATATGCTTTTTCTACATTATATATATGGAGAAAAATGTGCAGGGTTTATCATTCGGTAATCCAGGATGCACTGATAGTAAAGAAGGATGATGATGAAAAGGGCCAGTCCTTTATGGCGCCCATAGGATACCGTGAAGAAAATTTGAAATTGATAATAGAGGATTTACTGGAGATGAAAAAAGAAATTCCCAATATGCCGTATCTTTTCAGGGATGTTGAGGAAGACTTTCTTGCAAAGTTGACAGATGTTTACGGCGAAAAAGTGAAATACGTTGAGGACGACGGTAATTTTGACTATATATATGATACTGAAGAACTTATTTCGCTATCCGGCAAAAAGTTTCACTCGAAGAAAAATCACTTCAACAGTTTTATCACGTCTTATTCCTATAATATAAAGGATATAAATGAACACGATACTGCTGAGGAATGTATAAAGTTTGCAGGGCAGTGGCTGGATGATAAAACAGGTAAAACTGACGAGTTGATGTATGAGGTCAGAGCTATAGAAGAATTGATAAACAACCGGTCCGTGCTTAATATTGAGGGGATGGCTGTATATGCAGATGGGGTAATGGCCGGCTTTACCCTGGGTGAGAGGTTGAATGACAATATGGTTGTAATCCATATTGAGAAGGGTGATAATAATTTCAGGGGAATATACGCCTTCCTGAATAAGGTTTTTCTGGATAAGTATTTTTCGGATGTTAAATATGTAAACCGTCAGGAGGACGTCGGTATAAAGGGGCTCAGAATGGCAAAGATGTCCTATCATCCGGTAAAGTTGGAGAAAAAATATAATGTTAATATAGAGGTATAATTATGAGAAAACTTCTCGAAGGCAAAAATATAAGGCTTACAGCGATAAAAGGGTGTGACGGAGCCGCTCTTGAGCAATGGTTTAACGATGTGCCCTTCATGAGGAATTATGATATCATTCCTGCGGTACCACAGTCTGAGAAGGGTATTGAAGAGCTTTTAAGATATTATTCCGATAGTCAGGAAAGGCTTATACTGGCAATCCGGCTGAAAGATGATGACCGCCTTATAGGGGTAGCGGGCTTCGACGAAATAATGTGGGCAAACAGTACAGCCTTTCTCTTCATAGGCATTGGAGAAAGTGAATCAAGGGGCAAAGGCTATGG
>JAUZPH010000308.1 GCA_030706065.1 Bacillota bacterium
AAGAAGCAGTTCGTAATGCATATGATTTACTGCGTGAAGGAGGAACGGTAATTGACGCTTTAGGCCCATGCGATTGGAATGCCTGTTGTGCCAACGTGATAGATAAATTCGGTGTATTTTGGTGGATTGCTATATAGCCGAGATAAGGCAGGTTGTAAGTGGTAAGTACTTCGAATATAAGAATATTGATGAATAAACAGAACTTTTGTGAACAATTTTCTTATACCACGACCTAAGGAAGCTTTAATACAGGATTAATGAGATAGTTAAGCGGTTAAGGAAGGAGAAACATCCAAATGAATGAGAATAAGATACCCTATGGCCCACAGATGAACTTTTCTGTATTTAATAATACCATGGCAGAAATGACATGGCAGGAGATTCAGTCAGAAGCTGACAGAGGCGCAATTGTTTTACTTCCTATAGGAATAGTGGAAGCCCATGGCCCTCATTTGGATCTGACTGCCGATTTTTACCTCAGCACACTAAATTGCAGATTTTTGAAGCAGGAACTTGGTGAGAGAGGAATAGAAGCTCTTATTACACCGCCCTTCTTTTGGGGGATTAGCCAGGATGTAGCCAGATATGCAGGGACCTTTTCTGTTCGTCCTGAGACAATGAAGGGACTATTAACAGATATTTTCATGTCACTTAAGAGTTGGGGTTTTCGAAGAATCTTTGTCCAAAATGCCCATGGAGACCAATTACATATAGAAATAATTAAAAAAGCAATTACTGAAGTTAATGATCATCCTGATTTCAAAGTCTATTTTATGTGGGAACTGGGTATTGAAATAGAACATAGTATTACATTTCCTCAGATGCGAGAGGAAAGATACCAACCGGACTATCACGCAGGGGCTATTGAAACGGCTCAGATGGTTACCTTTTTTCCGGAAAAGGTTCGCTGCAATGTGGCTAAAACTCTAAAACCTAGTGACAGTTTCCATCCGCTGGCTTATTGTGGAGATCCGGCTAGTTATGATGAAGAATATAATATTGCGGAATTTACTTACTCCGATGTAGCTTTAGATGTATTTAAGATAGAGGCTATCTTAAAAAGAGACGGACGGTAGAGAATTTATTTCCACTAATGTGGAGACGAATAGTAATTTGAATTGGAGGATAAAAATTTGGATATAGCAGTTTTAGCAGATATTCATGGCAATTACATTGCATTGGAGTGCTGCCTTGAATATGTCTTATCACGCAATATAAGCACATTTTTCTTTTTAGGTGATTATATAGGCGAGTTGGCATACCCTGATAGAACAATGCAGATGTTGTACTATATGAATGACAGGGATGAATGTTATTTTATCAAGGGAAATAAAGAGGATTATTGGCTGAAATACCGTGCTGACGGTGAGAAAGGCTGGAAGGATAAAAATTCTGCCAGTGGCTCGCTGCTATATGCATACAATGCTCTCACATCCAGGGATTTGGATTTTTTTGCACATTTGCAGCCGGTACAGGAGATAACAGTGGGTGAGATGCCGCCAGTCACTATTTGTCATGGCTCACCCAATAAGATAAATGAAAAAATGTTACCGGATAATGACAGGACTATGGAAATCATGAACAGTGTAAAAACATCAACCATTTTATGTGGCCATACCCATGTACAGAGTAAGATTGTGCATAGCGGGAAATGTGTTCTGAATCCTGGGGCCGTTGGTATGCCTCTTTTTAGTGAAGGAAAGACGCAGTTTTTGATATTGCATGGAAATGATGGTACATGGTCAGAGGAATTTATCAGCCTGCAGTATGATGTTGATAGAGTAATCAGAGATATGCATGAGGTTAAGTTTGATGAACATGCACCGTACTGGAGTCTTATAACTGAAAATATACTGCGTGGCGGTAATACTTCCCATGGTAAAATTCTATCAAGAGCCATGGAGCTGTGCAGGAAAGAAACCGGTGATTGTGTGTGGCCTGATATACCGGAAAAATGCTGGGCACAGGCAGTAAATGAATTAATCGGATTATATGAATAATTTAAGGCATAAAAAAACCCCATCTAAATTTTCTATTGCTGTATGTGACGAAACCAACAAAATAGAACAAAAGGATGGGAATTTTTGCAAAAGTAATTTAGAGTTAGATAAGCTAACTGCGATAAATTATGCTTACTACTATATCAGTAATTTCTGAAGTATTATTAGAGAGCATAGATTTATGAGTACAGCTTGAATTTACACATTTAACTAAAATTAAATCATTTTTAACAGTTTCAAAAACTTGATCATTAATACTAGAGTTAAATCCACCATTTACAGTGTAAAAACAAATTGCTGCCAGGTCTTTATTTAATGGAGTTTTATATTCGAATTCAAGCTGTTTGCCGGGACTGATATTAAGATGAAGTAATTCACCATTATAATTTTCCCTTGTCATTAAATTAAAAACGGAAGCTTTACCATATGTTTTGGTTTTCCAATCGCCCACAAAGTCGTCTTGTTCAAAGGATTCAAGCAGTTTCTTGTACTTATTTTCATGGTCGAGAGTTATTTTTCCTTCTATAACCATGAGCTTACGCGAAACTTTTGGTAGACTACTAAAAGTAGATTCAGGTATATCAATTTTAGCAACTCCCAACCTCCATAAAAAGTTTTTACTGGCATAATCAGATTTTGGCGGATATGTTGTCAATTCTGTAGCCATGCCTCCGGACCAAAAGGTCGGTTTATAGTTTTCCTGCCTTAGTAATTCTACATTATATTTCATATATTAATTAAGCCTCTTCTTTCATAACTTTTAAGTTCATTATATTAAAAGATATAAATATAATCAATTAAGTTTAATCCATTACCTTCCTATTATAAGAAAATATAAGCCCCCGTAGAATGGCATAATTAACATCCATTGTATATTAACAAGATGAACATCGACAGATATAGACTGTGAAATTAAATAGAAACAAGATACAGGTTAGGATGGCTGACATCTTAACTTTTTTTATATCTTAATATGACATATATTTTCTTGTATCTAATAGCAATTAACTATTTCCCACTTTAGTTATATCATAATAAATTTTTAAATAACAGGCTTATAATCTGCGCCCATTGCGTGTATTCTAGGAACAGATATCACTTCATAAAGAATTGCTTCACCTATAACTAAAAAAAGAAGGAGAATATGTATGAATTCATATGTGCTCAGCTTTAAGGAAATAGACATAACAAAGCTTTCCATGGTCGGAGGTAAAGGGGCCAACCTGGGGGAACTATGCAAGGTTCAGGGAATCCCGGTACCGGAAGGTTTTTGTGTTACCACAGAAGCATATAAAAAGATAACTGAGAATAATGAGGAGCTTAACGGTTTACTGGATGAATTATCTCATCTCGGAGTAGAAGATAGGGGGAAAGTCGGTGAAGTCAGCAAGAAAGTTCGCATGGTCATGGAAAGAATAGCTATTCCTGAGGATATATTAGAAAATATCGCCATGTTTCTCACAAGGTTTGGTGAAAAAGATGCCTATGCGGTTCGTTCCAGTGCCACTGCAGAGGATTTACCGACAACTTCCTTTGCAGGCCAGCAGGATACGTATTTGAACATTATCGGAAGAGAGGCAATCCTAAAGCATATCAGCAAGTGCTGAAGGATGAGCAGATTTGCAGCTTGAGCGCATTGGCAGAAAGATTGAAGAACATTTCGGCTGCCCCCAGGACATCGAATGGTGTTTGGCCCACGATACATTTTATATTGTCCAGAGTCGGCCAATCACTACTTTATTCCCTATACCTGAAGAGTATACAGGATTAAGTAATTGTAGAAAATGAAAGACGCCAATCAAGCTTTTATCACAGCCCAGTTGACGTCTTTTCTTTCCGGCAGGCCGCTGCAGAAATGCCGGCGGGGTTATGAGACAGGAATAACAATAGAAATCCTGGATACCGCGCTTTCCGGAACAGGCACCCGGTTTTTCCTTGTCAAGGCTTTGATATGACTTTTGATGAACAATATTTACTGTGAAATCTTCTCCGCCACTAATGAGAAGGTTTTGGGAATACCTTTGTCAAAGACCTCTGAAGATAAATTGGGTTCTTCCTCCAGTCGTTTTATCATCAGGCCCTGATTTGCAACAGCGGTAACTACCTCGCCTATATTCCATTTGCGGAGCAGTACCTTTTTTGGTTCTTCGTTATCCGCCAGATATTTTGAGTATGCTATATCCTTTTCCTCCAAGGAAGTATCAAAATAGTCACCTGTAACTTTATGTTTGCGTACTTTCGCTGTTGTACCCCTTGAACTTATAAGCTTTGTGGACACCGGATGAAAGTCTCTTATTACGAATATTCCATTATTGCGCAAAAGCTTATAAACAGTCGCCATAAAGGGCGTTAAGTCAGTAAAATAGTGCAGTATACCCATTTCGGCAAACACAATGTCATAGTCACCGGTAAGCTGTTCCTTTGATAATTTCAGTACATCGGACAAGATATAATTTATTTTTACTCCCGCTTCTTCTGCCAATTCCAGGGCATAGCGCTTATTACCTTCCGAAAAATCAACTATGGTCACATCTGCACCTAACAATGCCAGGGCTACAGCCTTGTTTCCGTTTGACCCCATAAGGTTCATAATCTTCCTGTCTTTTACGCTGCCAAATATATCGTAGAGAATAGAAAGTGTCTTTGCAGGATTTAATCTGATTTTTGAAGCGGCCTTGCCAGGCTCGCCCAGTCGTTGTACCCAAGCCTCATAAGTTTCCTTATTCCAAGCCTCTTCATTTCCTTCAATACAGGCATCTTTTGCATCAACAATACTATCCATTTGTTGAGCTCCAATATTTTTATCCTTTGTATATTGCGCCTTCAACGGAACACCTCCATATTTTCAGAAAAATTTATTGAATATAATTTATAGTATCCATAGTTCTTTTCTGAGTTCTTCCATGATATGCTTGTCTATTATAGTATGAGAATTATATCATACTTTTTATTCACTATATATAACAATCTATTTACTTCAGCAACAAAATATCCAATCTTCACAGGTTTTGAATTCTGACTATTTTA
>JAUZPH010000309.1 GCA_030706065.1 Bacillota bacterium
AGAAAATTAGTCAGAATGTGTACAAGCCAAAAGATATAAATTATTGTGATGACAACAGGCTTTCCATCGTTTCTACTCCATAGCTGTTCCGAGCTGCTTTGATTCTGCAAAAGATAGAAAATCTTTGATTAGGCCAGAATGTTCTAACTTAACTTTAAGGTAACCCTTATAGCAAAGTTTAGAGATATATGATTGGCTTATGTTCCCCAGGTAGGCGCAGATTTCTTTTATTGTCATATCGCAAAGTCCCCTCATAATAAATACAGCAACAGATTTAAATGAAATAGCATCTTTTATATACTTTGTATGTACGTTCGACCCATTTATTGAGAAGAGTGTGCCCAAGTAGTTAACAACATCATCTGCACTAACATTACTGGATAAAGCGACTTTTTCACTTCTGTACTCAATTATATTATTTAAAATTTCTCCATCCATGGTTTCATCATCACCATTATATCTGCCAATTAGGAAAGAATAACGGCTTTTAGCCTTTAGTGTATCCTGCGATAATCTGGACAAAATTACCGATGAATCCACTAAATCATCTTTATCAAGACGAAGACCAAGATAAATGGCTAGTGATGAAAAGTGATACTCATGAACAGAAGAGATGCCATGGAGTGAACGAGCATTATTATGTATATATAGTGATAAAACAAACATATACCTATCATTATTAACTACCTTGCTTTTAAATCTATCGCTGAAAACATGGCCATGGCGGGCATATTTTCGGTTGTAATACTGGGAATAACTTTGATTAATGCCATGCATTATCCTTGATATATCGGCACCATTAGAATAAATCATGATATGCAGATGGTTATCCATAAGGCAATACGCATATATCTTAAAATTGAACATTGTTTTATATTTGATAAGAAGATCCACATACTTCTGTTTATCTTCCGGATCTCTAAACAAGTCTATCTCGCTCATGGAACGGCAAATTATATGATAAATATAGTGACTTTCTTTTATTCTAGCACATCGAGGCATATTCATCTCTCCCTTCATTAGAATTATTGACAATGTATTAAAAAATAAACATATACGATAGCAATGAACCGTCCCTATAAGAAAGCACATTGAAGTTTCTTTGATTTATGCTAAAATATGATAGATTATAATTTGTTGAGACAGTAATTGTATTTTTATAAAGTTGGCAGAATAAGATAGGGATGGAGTAGGTTGAGGCTTGATAAAGAAAGCTATTCTACTATGAGGGAGATGTTCTATGGCATTAAGAGATATTTATTCTAGGATATTTGTTACAGATAAGCATTTAACAAACAGGGACTATGAGAGAGGAAGAATGTTTTTCTTATTTGAGGGAAGTGCAGCCGGTGGGGTATTTGCGTTAACAAGTGGGGCTTTTTTGGCGGGGTTTGCTAAGTATATGGGAGCCAGCGATGAATTTAACGGTATTATAGGGGCAATTCCCGCATTGGCAGGTATTATACAGATGTTTTCATCTCTTGTATTTGAGAAGATAATTTACAGAAAGTTTCTTGTAGCTATCTCGTGCCTTATGTATAGAGTCTTATTAGGATTAATGTTGTTCATACCGATGTTGGTCAAAGACAATGGAATCAGGGTTTTACTACTTGCTGTTATTTATTTTCTAGCATATAGTATAGCCTCATTTATCACGCCGCCTGCTTCAATGTGGATAGCGGATTTAAGTCCCGATAGCATCAGGGGGAGATATCTTGCAAAAAAGGATGCAATATCTCTGGCTTTTGTGACTATTGTTACACTGATTATGGGATGGGTTATGGATTATTTTAAGGGTATTAATAACGAATATGGCGGATTTGTATTACTTGGAGTAATTGTAATAATTATGGCATTCTCCAATTTTATATTTTTGTCAAGTATTCATGAGCCTGTGATAAACAGAAAGACCTTTGATATTAAATTAAAAGAAGTGTTTACCATGGCTTTCAGACACAAGGGCTTCAGAAAAGTAATCACAATGTCCGTTATGTGGAATGTAGCCTTCCAGATAGGAGGTCCATTTATTACAGTGTATTTTGTGACCGATATTAAGCTGAGCTATAGTTATTTGATGGTAATGGGATTGGTAGGATCTATTACAAGAGTATTGGTAGCAAGGGTTTGGGGGAAATACGCAGACAAGAAATCATGGTTCTTTGTTACAAAATATTCGCTGGTAACTCTAGCGGTGACCCATACGCTGATAGGTTTTGTGGACATCAGGACGGCACCAATACTGGTGCCCATCATCAACTTTCTGGCAGGAATAGCGTGGGCTGGGATAGTTATTTCTATGTTTAATATACAGTTCCTTTATGCACCGGAGCACGGAAAAACCGTATATCTGGGTACCAGCGCTGCTCTTGGTGGATTGGCCGGTTTTCTCAGTGCACTGCTTGGTGCATTTATAATACGTATATTTTCAGGTGTGAAAGTTAATTTAGGGATTATCTCTATTGGCAACATGCAGATAGCTTTTATTTTGTCAGGCATACTGATATTATTGACGGCCCTGTATGTTTCAAGATTCATGGAAAAGAGCTATGGGACGGTTCATGATTAATAGGATGTTTGCATTAAAAGGTTAGTAACATAATTCAAGGTGTCAAATTTGGGTTTGCAAAAATTCATGAACCGTCCCGCCTGAAACAGGCTTACCTCAGGTATGTGGAGCCATCGAGGGGGATTAGGACCTGGAGCGGCGGCTTGCCGTTAAGCTTTCCGATGGCATATATGGAAAAGATCTTGTTTGGCAGCAGATGAATGTTGGGAACGATCAAGACAACCTTGTCGGTTCCGGCTGCTCTTGCTTGGACGGTGTAGTGTCCCTGGGGTACAGAGATATAGTCAGTTACATCTTTGTACCGGACATTACTGAACAGCACCTTGCCGTCCGGAAGAGTTATGTCTACCGCGGGAGTATTAGGAGAAAGATGTATAAATCTTATGGAGGCATGGTTTCTTGCCTGTGGCTGTGGAGGCTCTGATATCGGCATCAGCGATAAATTGTTCAGATTACCGATGGCAGCTACAGTATATATGGTTCCTGGTGCCAGCTGCAGTACGGCCTCTATAACAGGTTTATCCTTTTTGCCTGCCGGATATACCTTTACATCATATGAGCCTGCCGGAGCCCTGAAATAGCTAGTAAAATGGGCATATTTCAAACCAGGGGCTGCCAGGCTGCCATTGATATATACATCTACTGCAGGAGCTTCGGGAGAGGCGTGCAGAAGACGGTAGAATGAATGGGCTTCCGGAGCGGGATCTGGGTTTCTGAATTGATTTTGATATGGACAGTAATACACAATGTTCACCCTTTCTTAAAAAGCTTGTAAAACGGTTTGAAAATACAGATATTAAAATCATCAATTTCCTATCTTTTTTATCTTTAGAAAGTACTTCACTGACTATTATCAGTAAAATGATTTTTTTAAAAGTCTGGGCAGATCTTATTAATAATTCTGATAATGGAAAATATCCATAAGGCCCCATATTAATATAATATGATAATAGGGTTTAATAGTTGACTGATAAAAACTATTAGGAAAGGATACACTCCTCAATGATAGAGTAAATGAAGAAAGAACAAGAATAACCTGCCTGTATATCATATCAATGTATAGCCTTAATAATCGAAAACAAGGTGGCACATTATTCCTTTCAGCTTAATAGAATGATTAAGAGGTGGAATATTATGAGTACCACGCAGGTTAATCAAGCTTTTAGAAAATTAATCGTAGGAGTAGACAAAAGGATACCGGTAAACGGAACGAGATATGTAAGGTATATCAATTTTGATAATGCTGCGACAACACCTCCCTTTAAATCTGTACTTGATGGAGTCATCAATTTTTGCCCTTGGTATTCATCCATACACCGGGGTATGGGTTATAAATCGAAGGTATCTTCCAGGTTATATGAGGAAGCCAGAAGTGAAATATTAAGATTTGTTGGAGCCGATGAGGAGAAAAACACGGTAATCTTTGTAAAGAATGCTACAGAGGGGTTAAATAAACTGTCGTACAGAATTGTGGAGGATAAGGAATGGGTGGTATTATCGACATGGATGGAGCACCATTCCAATGATCTGCCTTGGAGAGATAAGTGCAGGGTGGACTATGTGGAAATTGATGAAAAAGGAAGACTGTCCATGGATGACATGGAACAAAAGCTGAAGAAATACAATGGAAAGGTCAGACTGGTAACGGTAACAGCGGCATCTAATGTCACAGGTTATGTAAATGATATACACAAGATTGCAAGACTTGCTCATCAGTATGGTGCAAGGATTATCGTTGATGGGGCACAACTAGTCCCCCATTTTGCTGTTAATATGTGTACCAATGAAAGCGATGAGCATATAGATTATCTTGTGTTTTCAGCCCACAAGATGTATGCTCCCTTTGGTATTGGAGTGATTATAGCGCCGAAAGAGAGCTTCAGGAAGGGAGCACCCGAATATAAAGGGGGAGGGACGGTTCATGTCGTTACGCGGGAGAGTATTGACTGGGATGAGCCGCCGTACAAAGAGGAGGCCGGGAGTCCCAATATAATAGGAGTGGTGGCTCTGGTAGCAGCATTAAAAGAACTTGGGAAAATAGGTATGGAGCATATCCATAAAAATGAAAAGCTGCTGATGAATTATGCTATCGAAAAATTGAATGAGCTTTCTTTCCTGAAACTTTACGGTTGTGATGACGGTTGTGTTGAAAGAGTCGGCATCATACCTTTCACTGTCAGCGGCATTCCTCATGCCGAGATAGCAAAGGCACTGTCGGAAGACAGCGGTATTGGAGTAAGGAACGGATGCTTTTGCGCTCAGCCCTACGTACAAAGGCTCTTAAAGCTGACTCCGGAGGAGATAAGTTATTATAGATATCTTCCTGATGATAAAAAGCCTGGTATGGTAAGGGTTAGTTTTGGATTATACAACACTATTGAAGAAGTGGATACATTGGTCAGGGAATTAAAAAGGATAATCAAATCCGGGAGCAAATAATTTTCACCATCGTGGTC
>JAUZPH010000031.1 GCA_030706065.1 Bacillota bacterium
AGTTGTATGTTTAAAGCAGGTTCCTGATACTGCAGTAGTTAAGATAGACCCAAAGACAGGAACTCTTATAAGAGAAGGAGTACCCTCCATAATAAACCCGGAAGATAAGCATGCTTTAGAAGAAGCTTTGGTATTGAAGGATAACTACGGTGCAAAGATAACCGTAATAAGCATGGGACCTCCACAGGCACAGAATGCACTGAGAGAAGCACTTTCCATGGGAGCCGATGAAGCAATATTAATCACCGACAGAGCTTTCGCAGGATCAGATACACTGGCTACTTCAGAAGCACTGGCAGGAGTATTAAGAAAGCTGGAATATGATATAGTATTCGCAGGAAGACAGGCTATAGACGGAGATACAGCTCAGGTTGGACCGGAAATAGCAGAGCACTTGAACATTCCTCAGGTTACTTATGTTGAGGAAGTTAAGATGGATGGAGACGTTCTGATGATAAAGAGAGCATTGGAAGACGGCTACGAAGTTATCGAAGTTAAAGCTCCTGTACTTTTAACAGCTATAAAGGAATTAAATAGACCGAGATATATGAATGCAAGGGATATATTTGCATCAGCAAACAAGGAAATAAAGCTCTGGAGTGCTAATGACATAGATGTAGATAAGGCTAAGCTTGGCCTTGCAGGTTCACCTACAAAGGTTAAGAAATCCATGACCAAGGAAGTAAAAGGACAGGGCGAGATTGTGAAAAAGCCAGTTGATGAGGCAGTGGAATATGTAATCGGCAAGCTTAAAGAAAAACACTACATCTAAGAGGAGGAAAAGTAATGAATATAGCAGATTATAAAGGCGTATGGGTATTCGCAGAGCAGAGAGAGGGGTCCCTTCAGAAGGTTTCTCTTGAACTTTTAGGCGAAGGAAGAAAGATTGCTGACAAATTAGGAGTAAAGCTCACTGCACTGCTCCTTGGAAATAATATTGGAGAGCTTTCAAAGGAATTGGCTGCCTTCGGTGCAGATGAAGTTTTAGTAGCAGACAATGAACTTTTGACTCATTATACTACTGACGGTTACACCAAGGTTATCTGTGATCTTGTAAATGAAAAGAAACCTGAGATATTGTTCATAGGTGCCACTTTCATAGGAAGGGATTTAGGACCAAGAGTAGCTGCAAGATTAAGGACAGGGCTTACAGCAGATTGTACTTCACTCGATATAGATGAAGAAGGAAAGTATCTGTTGGCTACAAGACCTGCCTTCGGCGGAAACTTGATGGCAACTATAGCCTGTGCAGATCATAGGCCGCAGATGGCAACTGTAAGACCGGGTGTTTTCTCCAGACTTGAAAAGGTTGAAAACAGAGCTGCTATAATTGAAAATGTTAAAGTTGACTTTGCCGATGGAGACATAAGAACAAAGGTTGTAGAAGTTGTCAAGACTGCCAAGGACCTTGTAGATATCGGAGAAGCAGAATTCATAGTATCCGGCGGAAGAGGAGTAGGAAGCGCAGAAGGCTTCAAGCTTCTTGAAGAGCTGGCAGAAGTTCTTGGAGGAACCGTAGGCGGTTCAAGAGCAGCTGTTGACAAGGAATGGGTAGGAAAGCATCTCCAGGTTGGCCAGACCGGTAAGACTGTAAAGCCAAAGGTTTACATCGCTTGCGGTATTTCAGGAGCCATACAGCACTTGGCAGGCATGCAGGACTCAGACTTCATCATTGCCATAAACAAGGATGAAAGTGCTCCTATAATGAAGGCAGCTGATTATGCAATTGTTGGAGACTTAAATAAGGTTATTCCTGAGATGATTGCTCAATTAAGAAGATAAAAAGCAATTTAAAATAATATCTGGCCCGGCCACTCTGGCAGGGCCTTCTTTTTTTCCGTGTCAATCAGTGCAGTATTCTTATGTTCTCCATATTCAATAAAGCAGTTTTTAGACATACATCGACAATAAACACGAAAAAAAGAGGAGTTTAAACTTTACCATAGAATATTATATGGAGTATCAAAACCTACTGCATGGAGGGACTTACAAGTCATGTTATACAAAAGAGGAACAGATGAGAAAAAGAACTATATGAAGATCCTTACGGCTTCTGGCCTGTTATTAATATTTATTATCGGTTCAAGCTATTTTGGCCTCACCGATTACCGGCCCTTTCACGTAATATTTGAAACCTTCAGCTGTTTTATAGCCTTCAGTGTCTTGATCATGGCTGTAAATACCTATGAGCTTTCAAAAAATATCCCGTTCTTATTCCTGGGCATCGGTTACGGCTTTGCCGGAGGCTTTAATGTTGTTCATATTCTCGCCTCTAATGGGATGGGCTTTTACTATGGAAATACAACAAACCTGTCCATGATTTTATCATTTATCTCAAGACTCATCGTGGCAGTTTCAATTTTGATCTGCTGCCGTTTATTTTATAAGCCCTGCAAATGGATTACACCTTTAAGCATAATCTTAGGCTTTTCCACGCTTTCGGCAGTACTATGTGCCATGGTTTTTATCTGGAACAACTTCCCGGCATGCTATATCTCAGGATATGGCAGTACACCCTTTAAGATTGCCGGCGAATACGTAATTTCAGCCATCGTCCTAATCAGTATATTGATTCTCTGCGGAGCAAAGAAGTATATTGAAGCAAATGTGCACTACCTTCTTAAGCTTTACCTTATTACTTCAATCATATGCAATATTCTGCTCACTTTCTATTCCACTCAGAGTGAAATAACCAATGTACTTGCACATGTTTTAAAGGTTGTCTCCTTTTACTTTATTTACAGAGCAATCGTAAAGGTTGGCCTTAAGACACCATACAAGCTGTTGTTCAACGAGATCAATCAGAAAAATAATTATCTTAAAGATAAGGAAACAGAACTGGAACAAGCTGTGCTGCAGCTGCAAAAGGAAAATCAGCTGAGGAGAAATGTTGAAAAGGCCTTTTTCGAAAATGAAGCCTGCTATAAGTTATTGATTGAGAACTCCAAGGATGCAATAGTCATATACAGCTTTGGGAAAATTGTTTTTGCAAATGAAGGGGCTTCAAGACTTGTGGGAATTGGTGAACCGGCAGAGCTTCTTGGCAATGAGGTAACAAAGTTATTCCCCCTGAATATGCGAATGTCGACTCCAAGGGGTTTTAACAAAAGGTATACCGATAAAATAATCAGCCCTGCCTATGAAATAGAAGTACCCGGAATTAACGGTATAACCTCTCATGTTGAAGTAACAAGTGCCAATATTACCTACGAGAACAGCCCTGCAGTATTATGCCTGATCCGCGATATAAGCCCCAGCAAACAGATTGAAAAATTGAAAAAGGATGTTGAAGCGGACAAGCAGCTGCTTAATGAAACTTTGGAATTCAACCGTTTGGTTACTGAGTTCTTCTCAAATATATCTCATGAATTGCGGACCCCTCTAAATGTTATATTGAGTGCGCTGCAGGTCTTGGACCTTGAGGAAAACAAGCCTCTCTACGAGGCCGATAAAGAAAAGAAAAGCAGATATATCCAAAACATTAAGCAAAACTGCTACAGGCTGCTGAGGCTGATAAACAATCTTATTGACATATCCAGAATCGATTCCGGGTATATTACGCCAAGGCTCCAAAATCATAATATTGTAACTGTGGTGGAGGATATTACCCTATCCGTAGCGGAATACATTGAAAACAAAGGCATTCGGTTCATCTTCGATACCGATGCAGAAGAAAAGATACTGGCCTGCGACCCTGAAAAAATAGAAAGAATTATGCTGAATCTGCTTTCCAATGCAGTGAAATTCACAAATACCGGCGGACAAATAACCGTAGAGTTTAATGATCTTGGGTCTAGCGTTCAAATATCTGTCAGAGATACCGGAATCGGCATTCCCGAGAACAGGCTGACAGATATCTTCGAAAGGTTCAGGCAGGTGGACAGTTCCCTCTCAAGAAGCTGTGAAGGCAGCGGTATAGGTCTGTCACTGGTCAAAGCCCTTGTGGAAATTCATGGAGGTAAAATCACTGTTAACAGTATTCTAGGTGAAGGAAGCCAGTTCATTATAACTCTTCCCTCCAGGAAGGTTAATGATTCCGATACCCTGGAAAATAACCTGATCCATCAGAGCAATACAGAAAAGATATTTATAGAATTCTCGGATATATAAGACAAAGTATGAGTTAAAAAGCTCAGTCCGGGACAATAAAAGGGTTCTGCCTTGACCGACAGAACCCTTTTTAATGCAATATGTCCTTTTGAAAATCTATATGCTAAAGTTTTTGCTCATAGGACTCAACCATTTTCTTAACCATTATTCCGCCTACGTATCCATTCTGTCTGGAAGTAAGGTTTCCCTTATCAGCTTCAGCATAGTTTGCCAATCCTATTTCACTGGCTACTTCTTCTTTGAATGTATTCAAACCTGCTCTTGCCTGTGGTACTAATACTCTGTTGTTGTTATTATTACTTGCCATCTGTATTCCCTCCTTACTTTTTAGTTGTGTTACACTAGTATTATGTGTAAGTTGTTACCGTTTAAACTATTATATTGATGGCAAGCTATCCATGGACTACCATTATGCTTTAACGTTCTATATTTTGTAATAATTTATAAAAATCACTATTCCTTCGGATTCATCATCGTTCCTATAAACAGAGGAAGGTCTGTATCATTATCTACTATGGCGTAAACAAAGGGACGGTTAAATATTATACTCTTGGCTGTTGTACCCATGGCATCCATTTCAACCGCTGTGGCTGCTCCGGCTTTTGTCCCGCGCTCATCTACTGTAATTGCAGCCTTATGTGTTACTTCTCCCACATACAAATCATTATTTGTTGTACCTTCCATCTTCGTAAAATCAGCTTTTTTAGGGTCGAAACAAGTTTTAAGTCCCATTTTCTCAAGAGGTTCCTTAAGTTCTACCTTGTATTCCGCCTGGAACTTCGGTATACTCACAATTACCGCATTTTGAGATTTATTTTTTATAACATTGATAAAATTATCCCCGGTAAGAGAAGCAATATAGCTGTCAATATCCTCTCCTTCCTTCGGAAGAAGGCTTACAAAGCTGTACTGGCCATTCTTATAAGGCTTCACGAACCCCTCAGACTTCTCGTCCTGCAGATACACACTCTCAATAGAGTTCATAAACTGTGCTGATATTGTTTTACTATTCATTATTTGGAATTTACCCTCTTCAACTTCATCTTTTGTATAAATGTTTTTCCACTCATCTTCAAAATATAATGCATTTATAAGATACATAACTGTATTAGGATTTATTTTATCAATAATTTTATCTATGTAGCCCTCTGTGTTATTTTTTACCCATCCATTCATATCCTTAACGGTTCTCGTCGAGTTAAAATCAGCCTTGTAAGCAGCTGCACCGTAATAATCTGCATTGGTCTGAAGGAACTCTCTGCTTACATCCAGCCCAATATCCTGTCTATACCATATTGAGTTTGCAATGCTGACCCTGCCGCTTTCAACCTGTGTCATACTTTTGTTCATGGTGTAATAATACTTGTTCAGATCATTGAGGTTAAGGCCATATTTACCAAGGAGGCCTTCAAACTCCTTGAGGGTACTTCCATCGGCACCATTTGCTGTCATACCCAAGGCCAGATAGACTGAAGTTGGAGATATGAGTGAGTTTTTACCTTTAGTATAGGAATTTTTGAATAAGTCTATAGAAAAGTCTGCCGTAGAACGATAAAAATTATTGTTTGGTGAGATTGGTTCCACCTTTTGTGGCGTGATCCCTTCCATAAGATTACTGGCGTAGACCTTCACCGGTGAATAGCCGGAAAAGGTTCCTGTAACCAGCATTATTAGAGCTATCACAGCCGCTGCTGCCGGTATTCCAATCAAGCACAGCTTTTTATAATTTCTTTTCATGAGGCCGCCTCCTAATAATCACTTTCAGCTTTTTTATATTACTTGAATTACCTTATTTGTCAAATTATCATAACTATATTATACTTCACAGCACAAAAAAAGACTATTGCAAAAATACTATATAAAGCAAAACCATTATATAGTCAGTCATTGCGGATAGATTTATATAAGAATTAATACGATAATGATTCAATCTATTATACAGCAACTTCTTCAGGGCGTGAGGTACATGCTGTATAGTAACATCGATATATATGTTAAGGCCGGATTGCTGCTCTGTTGTAAAATGGTAGTAGGTTCATTCTTATGGACAAACCTCCGTCATGTATGCCTCCCTCTCCGGAATTGAGTGCACACTTTTTAAATCCCATACCCTTAATGACACACTGCTGAAAATGAGCATTCTGAATATATCCATGAGTTTAAAGCCCGACTCCTTGACTTTCTCGAGACAGTTCCACTTTAACCATGTTATGTAGTTATTAAGATACTTTGTGGCAACACCATTAAAGTCGACAAGAAAACTTTGGAGCTGTCTTCCAAAGAATTTGGCCTTTTGATTATGATAGATTCCTTCTATTATCTGATTTGAGGAAGTCAATTTGTAAAGTTTAAGATTAAGTCTGTTTGCAATAGTCTTGTAGGCAGCATTGTTGTTAGTGCAGATGGTAGAGCCTGTTTTTATCTTATCTTTAAGGAAATTCATGAGCTCCTGAATGCCTGGCCTTTCTCCCCCGGTCACCTGAGAAAAAATACTGTCATCCCTGTCTAGACAGCAGAGCACCCTTACCCTTCTCATTGACGGGCGCTCCGATAGCCTCGGTCCTCTTTTTCTCGGCGGCCTTCCCATATAAAAATTCTTATCCTTTGAGTGATTCCCCTTGAAGCTTTCAGGAATCAGGGCTTCATCGATTTCAACAATTCCTGAAAGATCGTTTGAAAGCGCCTCTTTCAATGCATTTAATATCTTGTGCCTCCAGTAGAAGGAAGTATTGGGTTGTATTCCTACTATGGCCGCAGTTTTTCGTATGGACATGCCTTTGGCCATACACTCCAAATAGAGCAGCCACTTATCTGCAGGCTTTTTACTGCAACTTAAAGGAGACTTTGTGGGAAGCACAAAAGTCCTTAGGCATTTCTTGCAGCTGTAGCGCTGCTTGCCAAGCCTGTTTTTGCCAAACTTGATTACGCCGGAACTGCTGCAGTCCGGACAGTGAGGATGCTCTTCCTCTGTTATTTCTGTTTTTCTAGAGAATAGAATATCCTTAAGGTATTTAACCTGTGAGGGCTTTAAACCATTAAAAGCTTCAAAGCTTTCGTTTTCTTTTTGCAAACAATTTTCTTCCACTGGCATAAGTGTCACCTCTACTAAATATTTACTCCATAGGAAGATGTGAAAAAATTCATTCTATAGGTTTCGCCATATCGATGTTGGACTTCCACCAGCGACCCGCGAAAAAGAATGACTATACTTTTCACATCCTCCTGTATTTAGATTATTGACACTTTAGGCTTGTCTAAATCAGCACCTAGCACTTTTTTAAAACATAGCAATAATGAGGCTTATAAATATATATCGCTGTCAGTTACTTATCCCATAAACCTCCAAAAGCATGTACTATAAAAGGGCCGTGCATAATGTGTTTACATTTGCTACAGCCCCCTGATACCTTTGTAAAGCATGTATTAATCATTTTGAAGGGTTCATCATTGTTCCGATGAACAACGGTAGTTTTGTTTCATTATCTATAATGGCGTAAACAAAGGGGCGGTCAAAAATGATGATTTCAGGTTTAGCTCCCCCCCCCAATGTGAGGCTTGTAACTGCTGCAGCCTTTGTTCCGTTCTCATCCAACTTGATACAGGTTTTGTGAAGCACTCCGCTTATATAAAAATTGCCCATTTTACTGCTTCCCATTTTATTAAAGTTTGCATTTTTTGAATCAAAGCAATCTTTGAGGCCCATCTTCATCAATGATCCAATAAGTTCTGTTTCATCCTCAGCATTAAATTTAGGGAACACAATATGAACTTGATCTTTAGATTCAGTCCCAAGCAATTTCACAAAGCTTTCGCCGGAGAGAGAAGAGATATAGCTGTCGATGCTAACACCCAGGTCAGGCAAAAGGGCAACAAAGCTGTATTTTCCGCTCATATACGGCTTTATAAAGCCTACAGCATCACCGTCTGCTATATACTTTTCATCCTTTGAATATAAAAATTCCGCCGAGGCTTTACTGCCGTCCTTCAAAATAAATTTCTGATCATTATAATAATCATTAGCCTTCTCGAAAGGCTTCTCCCATTCGTCCTCAAAATATACGGCATTTATCAGATACATGAGATGGAAGGCATCAATATCATCAACGATTTTATCAATCATACCTCCCGTATTATTTTTTACCCAATTATTTATGTCCTTAACGGTGTTTGGTGACTTGAAATCCACCTTGTAGGCTGCTGCATTGTAGTAATCCGCATTGGCCTGGAGAAAAGCGTTATTTACATTGGTGCTGTCATCATTTCTGTACCAGATTGAATTGGCAATATCCAACCTGCCATGATTAGTCCCGGTCAGATCCTTAGACAGACTGTAATAGTATTTGTTTAAATCATTAATATTTACATCGTACCTGCCGAGTAGTTTCTCAAACTCCTTGAGAGTATTTCCGTCGGCACCGTTTGCTGCCATACCCAACGCCAGATAGACTGAAGTTGGAGATATGAGCGAGTTTTTACCTTTAGTATATGAATTTTTAAACAAATCTATAGAAAAGTCTGCAGTAGAACGGAAAAAGTCATCCTTAAGCTGGACCTTTTCCACCTTCTGAGGAGTAATCCCTTCCATAAGGTTACTGGCGTAGACTTTCACCGGCGAATAGCCGGAAAAGCTGCTGCTAACCAGTATTATTAGAGCTATCGCGGCCGCTGCTGCCGGTATTCCCAGAAAACTCAGCTTTTTATAGTTCCTTTTCCTGTGCTGTAACCTTGCTGTCAATCTGTCCTTCATAAGAGCCTTCTGAGAGCTGCTGAGCTCTATTTGCTCATATTCATCAAAATCTATCCTCATATCATTAAACAATTTAAACTTATCCTTCATGACACTGCCTCCTAAAAAAATACTTTCAGCTTCTCTTTTAGCTTTTTTCTTCCCCTGGAGAGCCTGTTATAAATCACTGAGGGTTTCATATTCATCTCCCGGGAAATATACTCTATAGGCTTATCCCCAAAATAGTGTTTGATGAAAAGCTCCTGATCCCGGGAATCGAAATTCTTTAAAAGGCTATAAATCTCCTCCTTCAGCTCCCTGTATAGAAGTTCAGCTTCGACGGTATCCTCAGTTTGAAGGTTTTGTTCTGAAATGTCTTCCTGAACAGCTTGTTTTAGATTCCTTCTTTTATAATCTATAGCCTTGTATTTTGAAATTACACCAACCCAATTCTTAAAGCTGCCTTTTTCCTCATCGAAACTGCCTATATTGTCCCAGATCGAAAGCAGGATATCATCTGTGCATTCATCTTCACAACTTTGGAACATACCAAGATGCTTTCTTACAATTGAGGTTATGAGCACTCCATAACCGTCGATAAGCAGTTCCATCCCTCTTTCGTTCCTCTTCCCTATGTACCTTATTATGATATCGTCCTCCATAAATTTTAACCCTCCCGTAAGAGCTCTTACATATATTAATTCGTCCGGTCAACATACTTTCTATCAGTCTGCACATACTTTTTTTTCAAAAATTGGTCATAACTAAATTATACCTTGTCATCTAAAAAAGCTCCAGCAGCAACTGCCGGAGCTCAATGTCCTTGGAAAGTGTGTATTATATCATTTTGCAGGATTCATCATTGTTCCTATGAACAAAGGAAGATTTGTTTCATTGTCTATTATAGCGTATACAAAGGGACGGTCGAAAACTATTTCCTTACCCTGGATCATAAATGCACTTTTCGTCATTGCAACCACTGTGGCGGCTGCAGCCTTTGTTCCCTTCTCATTCACGTTGATAGCCGTCTTTTGCAGTACATACTCTACATACAGCCCACCGCCATCAACCATTGGTGAGAAATCAGCTCCCGGCGTAAAACATTCCTTAAGTCCCATCTGCTTTAAAGGCTCATCAAGCTTTTTTTCATACTCTGCCTCAAACCTCGGCAGTGCTACTTCCACCTTTTCGTTTGACTTATTCTTAATCAGGCTGATAAAACTGTCACCGGTGAGAGATCTGACATAACTGTCTATATCAACTCCCTTGTTGGGTAAGAGGGCTATAAAACTGTATTTTTCATCTTTATATGGTTTTATAAATCCCTGTGCCTTTTTATCCTTTAAGTATCCCATTTCCGAAGAATGCATAAAATCTGCCTTCTGAGTTGTTCCATCTGTTAATTTGAAATCACCCGGTTTTATAGCATCCACAGCAAAGGGCTGTTTCCATTCGTCCTCAAAATACATAGCGTTAATCAGGAACATATAGTCATTCGGTGCGATTTTATCGATAATATGGTCTATATGTTTCTCTGTCTTTCCCTTGACCCAGTCATTAATTTGCTTAAGGGTCTCCGGTGCATTAAAATCAGCCTGGTATGCTGATGCTCCATAATAATCTGCATTAGTTTGAAGGAAGTCCTTCTTAACACCGAGGCCGTCCTTTCTGTACCAGATTGAATTTGCTATACTCAGCCTGGCATTTTCCGTCTGAGTTAAATTCTTAGCCACGCTGTAATAATACTTGTTCAGATCGCTCATATTAAGCCCGTACCTGCCAAGTACAGTTTCAAATTCCTTGAGGGTATTGCCTCCAGCTCCGTTCGCTGTCACACCAAGAGCCAGATAGACTGACGTTGGAGATATGAGCGAGTTTTTCCCTTTAGTGTATGAATTTTTAAACAAGTCTATAGAAAAGTCTGCGGTAGAACGGATGAAATCCTCCTTGAGCTGAACCTTTTCCCCCTCACGTGGAGTAATCCCTTCCATCAGGTTACTGGCATATACCTTCACCACAGGCTGATTTACAGGGGTGCCCGTGAAAAATAAAATAAATACCATAACCGCAGCAATTATGGGTACCGCTGCAAAACCCAGCCTTTTAAAAGTTCTCTTCCTTACTGGTCTAACCTTATCCTCCAGTTGTTGTTTAGCCTCCTGCGGTATATCCAGCTTTTCTAAATTAGCATCAATAATGTCTTTTAACTCATCAAGCTTTTTCATATCATAAATCCTCCTTTAATGCTTCCTTAAGCATGTCATGGGCCCTCTTAAGCCTGACGGAAATGGTATTTTCCTTCTCCTTCAACACCTTGGATATTTCGGATACAGTAAGCTGCTGATAATATTTCAGGAGGATGACCTGCTTATACTTTACCGGGAGGGCATATACTGCATTCAACAGCTCCAAGGCTTCATCGCTGCAGTATTCAGCCCGTGCCTGGTCATCTGACACATAGTCCAAGGGTATGGAACCGCCGCTGTTCTCCCGGTATGAGGCTTTTCTCATATAGCTTTTACAAACATTTATAGCTATGCGGGTTATCCATGTCTTTTCACTGCTCCCTCCCCGGAATCTGCTGTGGCCTCTATATGCCTTATACAGAGTATCCCAGGCAGCCTCCTCAGCTAAATGAACATCCTTTAAAATCAGGTAACATAACCTTGTGAGCTCTTTTGAATAATTCTCAATGAGCCTGGCTATATCCGGTTTCTCGCTTTGTGCCGGCTGCAAAACAAAAAACATTCGTCATCTCCTCCTTTCACTTATTAGACGCATCCTTCAGGTAAAATGTGACAAAGGCCTAATATTTCTTTTCCACTATAATTTTAACAGAACTTACCATAGACATTCCATCGATATATGTAATGCGGCCTTTTGACAGTTGGAATAAGGCAACTAATTCCACATTCCATATTGAATGTACCGGTTAGTTGTTATATTATTATTTTATACAGTGGATTAAAACAGTCGATTTAAATCAGAGGAGGGTTATTGATGTCTAATGAAGATATTTCCGTCAGAGAGAAGATAGTTCTTGCAGCAATTGAATGTATAGAGAAGCAGGGCATCCATGCTGTCACTACAAGAAGCATTGCAAAGGAGGCAGACGTTAATATAGCAGCTGTCAATTATTATTTTGGTACCAAGGACAATCTCATAAATGAGACACTGAAACAAACCTTGAACCATGCCATCATGGATTTGAATGAGGATTTACATAGTGCAGAAGATGTTAAAACGGCATTAAGGAATTTTTTAATCTATATCATGGAAGGATCCCTTCGCTATCCGAATATTGTCAAAGCCAACTTTTATGAACCTCTCATGTACAATAATTATGACGCCTTGTTTATAAAGAAATTTAATGATTATTTCAGAGTGTTTGTTGAGAAGGCTTCTGCCCTCAGTATCAATATCAGTGAAGATAAATTCAAACTGATCCTCATGCAGATGTTCGGTTCGGTTATGTTTGTAAGCCTAATGCCTGATATTTTCAAGTCCCTTTCGGATTTAGACTTCAAGACGGAGGCCGGCATAAGGGCCTATATAGACAGCCTTCTGGAGGCACACCTGAAGATATGATTTGAAGTCATGAAAATCAGCACATTATTAAGCCGAATATGCCTCATTCTTTTAGGTAAAATATAATTTATCTGAGATGTCAGAAATAAGATGGTTCGATTGGAAGGATTTCAAGTGAAGGAAAAGTTAATAAGCTTTTGCAGTTCAATAAATATTGAATATATCGGTATTGCCCCTCCAGGGCCTTATTATGATTTCGAAAAAATATGGAGGGAACAGATTGAAAAAGGCCACATAACCGGCTTTGAGGAGGCAGAGATTGAAAAAAGAGTGTATCCCAGCCTGACACTTGAGGATGTCAAATCAGTAATCGTGTGTCTATTTCCATATTTCACAGGAAATATGGAGGATTCCAATCTCTCCAAATATGCCTACAGCAAAGATTATCATATAATCACTGCAGAAAAGCTGGAGGCAATAGGAAGGTTTCTGTCCGAGAACATGGAGGGCTTCCATTATAAAGCCTTTGCGGACACAGGCCCCCTGAGCGACAGGTATCTGGCCTACAATGCAGGCCTTGGCTTTTGGGGGATAAACAGCCACATAATTACAGATAAATACGGTTCCTATGTGTTCATCGGCTACATCCTCAACAACTATCCTTTTGAGGCCGACAAGCCGCAGGAGCGGACCTGCTACCAGTGCTTCAACTGCGTAAGAAAGTGTCCGGGACAGTGTATACTTGGAGATTTTACTATAGACCCTTTAAGGTGTAAATCCTACATTACACAGAAGAAGAGGGATTTATCCGACCAGGATGCAGCCATATTGAAAAAGCACAATTTAATATGGGGCTGTGATGTCTGCCAGGATGTTTGTCCTCATAACATAAATGTAGAGAAAACAATATTGGAGGAATTTCAGGAAAACCTGATATACAACCTTGACTATGAGGAGTTAAGTACGATTTCAAATAAGGAATTTATAAGAAGATACAAAGACAGGGCCTTCAGCTGGAGGGGAAGAGGTATTTTAGTCAGAAACCACGAGCTGATACATAATTCGAAGGATTAAATGAAACAAAAACTCTCTGTTCTACAGCTGCGGAAATTTAAACCTTTAGTTTTCGCCGGAGAAAATATCGAATCTTCACCGATTTTTCGTAGGCGACAAATTCAGATATAAATTTCCGTAGCTATAAATACGTTGATCAGAGAGTTTCACTTTTTATTGTCTCCGGTTTGACTTATCTAAAGTACCTTTTCGAGCACCTTGCCCAGGATTTGAAGCATTATAACTATTTCCTCTTCACTGACGATAAGCGGCGGCATCAGCCTTATGGTCGAGGGCTTTGGTGAATTGATCAATAGCCCTTCCTCAAGGCACTCACGGACAATCTCCGGTCCCTTTTCTTCCGACAGGTCAAAGGCTATCAGCAGCCCCTTTCCCCTTATATTCTTGAGATTGAACTTTTCTGCCAGATTGTTTAGCCCCTCCATTATAAGCCTTCCCTGCTCCTCGGCCTTTTGAGGAATATTAGTTTTTATAACTTCACTTACTACTGCAAGGCCAACGGCCATTGCCAAAGGCTGCCCGCAGTAGGTTCCTCCCTGGTCGCTGGCTTCAAATATATTATATTTTTCCTTGGTGAGCATGGCGGAAAGCGGAAAGCCTCCTCCGATTCCTTTTGCCAGGGTCATAATATCAGGTTCAATGCCAAAGTGTTCATAAGCGAAAAGTTTACCCGTTCTTCCTATACCGGTCTGAACTTCATCAAAAATAAGAAGGATTCCCCTCTCATCGCACAATTTTCTTAATTCCTTTATATATCCTTCCTCCGCTGCATTGACGCCGCCCTCTCCCTGAATTGGCTCAAGCATTATAGCACAGGTGCTGGAATTAACAGCTGCCTTCATAGACGCCATATCATTGAAAGGAACATGCTTAAAGCCCGGAACTTTTGGAGCAAACAGGCTTTCCCAGTGCTTCTTGCCCGTAGCCGCCATGGTAGCAAGTGTGCGTCCATGAAAACTGTTTATGGTGGTTATAATTTCATACGCTCCGTTTAAGTTTTTGGCTCCATATTTTCTTGCCAGCTTTATCGCTCCTTCATTAGCCTCCGCTCCGGTACTGGTGAAAAATACCCGATCAAAACAGGAGTTATCCGTAAGCAGCTTTGCAAATTCTATCATCGGCCGGTTGTAAAAGGAAGGGCTTGCATTTACCAATTCTGCAGCCTGGCGTTCCAGCGCCTTTGAAATAACCTCAGGGCTGTGCCCAAGGCAATTAACTGCCCAACCGCCTACAAAATCAAGGTATTTTTTTCCTTCCGTGTCCCACAGGTACATCCCCCTGCCCTTTTCCATAACGATATCCGGCCTCACGGTATTAAACAGTATATTATCCTTTGCTTCCTTTAAAAGTTCTGCGGTTTCACAGCTGTTCATAAATCCACACTCCTCTTTTACAAAATTTGTATAGGAGTAATTATACAGTACTTTGTATATTTATTCAATATATTTCATTTCTGTTTTTACTCTATTTTTCGATGAGATATACCCTTAAATTAAGCATATGGCTCAACTTAAACATTGATGTCCAGTTTACCAATGATAAAAGAGGTTATTGGATTCACTGCATACTTATACGGAACATGTGAATAATAATTCATCTTCCTATCCTTACTTATCCTCCTTAGCGGCAAGCTTTTTGAACATATCTCTGAAAACCTCGTTCCTGCATACAAACGAAGCAGTCTTCATAAAGTGTCTGCCGGTATCTTTGCTCCAGGTACCCTCATCAGTTATTATTGGGCTGTGAACTATATCTGTGGGTACCCACCTTTCATCTATTAAATACGCAACCGCCGATATATCCCATATCTCCTTTGCCCATCCAAAGTGGTCATCACTGTACCCCTTGAACAGTTCCACAAGTGTATCGCATATTGAATTCTTTCCGGCAAGGCAGGTCTCCAGTTCAGGAACAGAGGTCAGAAGGTGTGATGCAACTCCCATACAGGGAATCTGAACAACGGGCACCCCGCTATCGAATATGACTCTTGCAGCCGCAACGTCCTGATAGAGGTTAAATTCCCTGGTATTGTTCCAATGCATGGGATGTCCTCCAAGCCATACTACCACAATATTGTTTATAATTTCAGGAGCCAGCAGTATGGCAGAAGCAACATTCGTTATTGCAGCGATTGAAACCACGTACAGCGGATTGTCCTCGGAATGCAGCCTGGCACGTCTTACAAGATCGCCTGCAGCCTCGCTTTCTACAGGATAGCCATGACCCGTCAAGTATCTGTCTGACCCCCTG
>JAUZPH010000310.1 GCA_030706065.1 Bacillota bacterium
ATAAATTATTAATTGAAATGTTTTCAAAGTAAGTATTACTGCTGGCAGGGTTGTTAAAATTTCTTTAGGATATTTGCATCCTCTCGGGAAAAAATATAATTGTGAGTACAAAGCTACTCAAAAATATTTGATTCGAAGGGAGAAACAAACATGACAAATAGAGATGGTGCAGGAACTCAGGAAGCTAAACAATATGTTACGTCAAAACAGAGCAATATGCAGTCTGCAAGCGGAACCTCAAGCAGCCAGGGCAGCAGTGCTATAAGCGGCCTCAGCGCTCAGAGTTCATCAAGAGCACATTCAATGAAGGATACAGTAAATGAAGCTAAACAGTATGTTCAGCAGTTTGGAAGCAGTGCAAGCGGCAGCGCAGGGTCCTTCAGCAGCTCGGCAGCAGGTGGAAGCTCAGCCGGATTTGGCCTTTCAAGCAGCACAATACAAAAGGAAGTACAGGATGCAAGAAAAGCTACTACAAATAAAGGCCCAGGAAGCATGTCCTAATTGAACTTTTTTTAAAAAGTATGGCCGGGAAGTTTATCATTTCCCGGTCTTTAATATTTTTATTTAGCTTAGTCCAAGTTCTTTTCGTTTCTTTTCAATATGGTCCACATAAATTTGAATAGTCTTCTCGGCATCCATTTCCACGACAACTTTTCCAAGTCCAAGGGTTTCTGTTGTCTCCGTCAGTGTCTTTACAACTACATCGCTGCCGGTTATGGATGGAACGGGAGCTACATGAACAAGCCAACCGAGAGCTACTGCGGTACATGCATCTGCTACGGCCTTCTGCTCCAGGTACTCCGGTGCACCGATTACAAGAGGAAGCTTGTTTGTGTCAACATTTAATGCATCAGCAAGCTCTTTTGCCGTCTGAGTCATCTTTCCTATATCTACACAGGCGCCAAAGCTCAGTACAGGAGGAATTCCCAGCTGCTTGCAGACGGCCTTGAGGCCTTCTCCGCATTCATCTGCAGCCTGAGGATTGGTGAGGCCGGTGTATTCCATTACCGACGAAGTACATCCGCCGGAAAGTACCAGTATATTGTTCTTGATGAGGCCCTGAGCAATCCTGAATACATTGCTCCCACCCTGGCCGTATCTTGCGGTTGTACAGCCTACTATTGTTGCTATTCCTCGTATATTGCCGTTAGCAATCTGCTCTATCAGCGGGTCAAAGCTGCCGCCAAGAGCTGCCTTTACGGATTCTGTGCTGAAACCAACCATGCAGTCGGAGGTGTGTGGAGGAATATATACAGGCCTCTTTTCCGCCTTGCGGTCCTTAAAGTATTCGATAGCCATCGAAAGGGCCTTTGCCGCCTGTTCCTTCATTTTCTCAGGTACAAAGTCCAGTGTCTCGGTTCCCTGAAGCTTGATTACAGGGTGAGTACTCAATAGCTTTGTTCCAAAACGCTTTGCATACAGAGGCATAGTAGCGACGGTACAGTTATAGTCGAACATGAACATGTCAACTACGCCGGTAGCAAGTAAGTATTCCTGGGATAACCATTCCCCTTCCTGCCCGCCGTAGCCCTTCTGATTATGGGTTCCCTCATAGTTAATAAGCTGTTGTCCTTCGCATACGTGTCCAAGTATCTGTATCCCCTCGGCACCAGCTTCTTTGGCCCTCTGCTGCCATTCATCGGAGGAGGCCATCTCTATGGCTACATGGGCCAGCAGAGGCATGTGACCGTTGGTAACTATATTCACCATGTTTTCCTTGAGCAGGCCCATGTTCTGTTTCTTCATGGCTATCTGCTGTGTGCCCATCAGTATTTCCTGGATTATGTCAAGCAGGAGCAAGCCTTGATATTCGTTGGCAACGCCGAGCCTTACACTGTTTAAAAGGAAATCCACCGGGTCGGAGGTGAAGTTTGTCATACATCTTGTTTGAGCATATGCTACTTCACTGTAGCCGCCGCCGGGAAATAAACCGAGCCTCTTCCAGAGTTCTTTTCGCTTTGTTGGAGCATAAGCCTCAACGGTTTTTGAAGGCACATGGAAAGGTGCATGAATATCATTCATTACCCAATCGGCAAAGTCCACCGCCAGTTTTTCGATGGGCACATTAATATTAAGCCCTGCCATATCCGCGTATTTCTTCAGTTTTTCCTGATCCCTGATTTTGAGGCCGCTTTCAGGATGTTCACCGGCAGCTTTAAGAGTCCTTGCAGCTTGATGGCAGTGAAATATATTTGCGGAAGTTCCTATGGTGACATGCCTGTATACAAAGTTTCGGGCAACCATGGTGTGGGCATCAACGCCACAGGTGCCTCTTGGGACCTTTTCACTTATTCTACAGGGGCCATTGGCACAGAGCTGACAGGATAGGCCCTCGATACAGAACTTGCATTGAATGGGCTGCTGCTGGCTGAAACGGTCAAAGACATTTGTCATTCCGGAGTCGTGTACAACCTGGTACATCTCCCTCATGGCCGGGTCTATGATTACATTCATTGGGTAGCCTTCCTTGGACTGGTCGCCTTTGCTTATGTGCTCTCTCTGCCATTTATGTACATCTTCCATGGGTGGTGATTTTTGAATTACGTTATAATCCACCTTTATTATGTTGTGTATATCCTGATGGGTATCAGGGTCATTGGAGTGTTCATTCCTCAGCTTCGTTCCGAAGGTGGTGTCGTCGCCTCTCATCCTCTCGGCACTGCGCTGATAAGAATCCTTAATATCCTTATCCGACATATTACTGCCTCCTTTTCGTATTTTCAGCTTTATGTTTTGCATTTTTCTCTACAATATGCAGGCTCGGGAGGATTCGGTTGTAAAATGAGGCTTTCATTGCCTTGACAATGGCAGGTCCATATTGTACTATATATCTGGAATGCCGGATCACGAAGATCCGGAGGTTTTTTACGGATTTACAATTACGATGGAATTTAGCCAGTGAACCACGAAGGTCCATACCTTTTCAGGTATTTATCTTCAGTGGTTTTTTTATTCAGCAGTTATTGGAGGATTTTTCATGCATATTCCTGATAATTATCTGAGTCCTTCCACCTGTGCAGTACTGGGTGCAACTATGCTGCCGGTATGGAGGCGGGCGTCAGTCAAGGTTAAAGAGGAGATAACAAGAAAGAAGATGCCTCTGCTGGGCATAGGCGCAGCTTTTTCTTTTCTTATCATGATGTTTAATGTTCCTCTTCCCGGGGGAACGACAGGACATGCCGTAGGTGCAGCTCTTATTGCCATCCTGATGGGGCCCTATGCGGCATCCATGTCCATTACCGTTGCGCTTTTAATCCAGGCGATGTTTTTTGGGGACGGAGGGATTCTGGCCCTTGGAGCCAACTGCTTCAACATGGCCTTTATTATGCCTTTCTCCGGATACTATATATATAAATTTATAAGAAGCAGGGTGAGGACGGAAAAGGGAGCACTGGCGGCAGTTTTCATTTCGGCATATATGGCTATCAATATAGGGGCATTATTTGCAGCCGTAGAGCTTGGAATTCAGCCACTGTTGTTTATGGACGCTGCGGGAAGGCCGATGTATTTCCCATACAGTATGACAGCTACTGTGCCTTATATACTGATACCGCATCTTCTCGTGGCCGGTTTTGTGGAAGCAATAATATCCGGAGGAGTGTATTCCTTCATACTGAAGGTTTCTCCGGGATTGATATATGAAGGCAGAACTGTCAAAACAAATCCCATATATGCCTCTCTGTATTTATTGCTGCTTCTAACTCCACTTGGCCTCCTGGCCTCGGGAAAAGCCTGGGCGGAGTGGGGTGCCGAGGAAATCAGTAAAGTGGCGGTGAACGGCAGGGTTTTAGGTTATGTGCCTCAAGGCATGAAGGAAGGCTTCAGCTTTAAGGCTTTAATGTCCGGTTATTCCATAGGTGGCTTTTCCCAAGCTGTGGGGTATATATTTGCAGCGGCAGCGGGCTGTGCCACACTTATAATTTTATTTAAGCTTTTACAGATGCGGAAATTTAAACCTTAAGTATTCGACCGAGAAAATATCGAATCTTCACCGATTTTTATTGTTGAATGTTTAATGAAATTTTACATCCTAGGCGGTAGATTAAAATAAATTTCCGCATCTATATATAAACCGGACAGGAAGAATGAGGCATTATAGGATGGCTGAAAGGAAGTAGTGTATGGATAATTTGCCGGAATGGCTTGTTGATAAAGATAATTATAAACCTGATAAGGATAAGGATGCTTTTATTGATAAAAGCATCCTGTCTATATTTAAGGTGCTTTCGAGATTCAGGAGAGGAACAGGGTACAATATAGGAAGTAGAAACCTGAATCCGTCAGTGAAGCTCACATTTATTCTGCTTTTCGTCCTGCTGGTTACGCTGTCCAGGAATCCCGACTTTGTAGTGGGAGCGGATATAATGGTGCTGGTGGTTGTGAGCCTTTTTGGGGGGAGGCAGATAAGACACCTGCTTAAGACGGCCTTTGCGGCGCTGACCTTCAGTCTCATAATACTTTTGCCTGCAATAATCATGGGCAATATACACAATAGCATGGTAATCCTCTTAAAGGTGGCGGGAACTGTAACCGTTGTAAATATATTTTCCATAACTACCCAGTGGAATGAGGCTTCCGGAGCGCTGCGGTCATTTTTTGTCCCTGACATATTCATATTTGTACTGGATATCACCATAAAGTACATCTCGCTTCTGGGGGAATTCTCAATGAATATGCTGTGGGCCTTAAAGAAAAGGGCTGTAGGGGTAAATAAGGACAAGAATTCTCCGCTGACGGCGGTTATGGGGACCATGTTCATTAAATCCAGGGAGATGGCTGAGGAAATGCAGGGAGCCATGGAGTGCCGGGGTTTTACCGGCGAATACAGGCACCCCGCTGCCAAAACAGGATTTAAGCCCGGCGATTTTGCATTAATGGCTGCAGGTGTTATAATGATAATACTATACTTTTATTACGGGCGGGTTTTATAAGATGATTGAGCTTAGAAATGTTTCCTATTCCTACGATAACAGCTTTAATGCATTAAAGGATATTACTTTGAATATAGAGCCGGGTGAG
>JAUZPH010000311.1 GCA_030706065.1 Bacillota bacterium
AGATCTAAAGAAAAAACTGCCTGTAGTGAACACTGTCTTATTGTATAATAAAACCCCACGTTAGACGTAGGGTTTTATTATACAATAATGCCCAGGTCTCAAAAAAACCCGGGCACAGATTATATGAAATTAAAATGTTATGGAACAGGGTTCTACCAAAAACCCCAGCCCCAATTCCAGCCGAAGCCGCCGCCAAGAAGCCCGAGCAGGAGGACAGTACCAAGAAGCCCGTTCCAGCCCTGGTTTCCGTAACCTAGGTGTCTGCCACCTAAATCGTAAAGATTATAGTTATCATAGTATCCCATCGGAAAACCGGCAGCCGAATAAACTGTACCTCCATCCATATAAGCTAATGGAGCATGGTTCATGTCATAGATTGCGGAGCCAACGGCATACCCCATGGGGCGTCTGTGCCTGTCATACACTACGCCGTCTTCAACGTGCCCATGGACTCTGTGCCTTGGGTCATATACTCTTTCCATACGCTCACCACCTTTTTATCACTAAGTTCAAAAACTGCCAATGAAGAAATCCTCTTCATTTCCAGTATATGAAATTAGTTTCCGGGTGGAACCTGTTTTATCTCATTAAATCCAGTTTTTGTATTGCCATATAGTTATCAAGTTAAATATATAAATATTTAACTTGATAACTATATAGTGTTTTAAGCCTTCTCCCCATATCCATCATCTAGGACCTGCGGAAGACGAACCTGATAAAGTCCCTCATCAGCTCCTTGTCATCAAGGGTCTTGAAGGCCTCCCTTTTTATTAACATCATCAATATCATAAGGCCAATAAAAATATCAATATAAACATCCTTGAGGTCGAAGGTGAAATAGCCATCCACAAGAATATAATCCAGGCTCCCGTTCCAAAGAACCTTGTCTAGCAAAGAGCACACTGCACCGGAAAAGAGAAAGGCAAACATAAAATTCACTGCCTTCCTGTTTCCGAGTCTCTTGTTTAGGTATCTATAAACAAGGTATATGAAAATTATCATGACTGCCGCAACAAAAACATGCAGGCCTTTGCCGATATTAAGGTTAAGCATGGAATTGAACCATGAATAATCCCGGTTAAACATGGGATCGAAATACAGCAGCGGCGGCACTATAGGAATATGCCTATCCAGAAAGTTGTTATTGATTATTATCTTGATTCCCTGTTCCAGAAAAATAAGAAAGATTACCGCCAGCCACGTTTTTATGTTTGATATTTTCATACTTTTATCTCCACCTTACATTTATCTAGTAAATATCCGAAAGCTCCATACTGATGATCTGCCTGTTGCTGCTCACAATTTTCTCGTTCATGGCATCTTCTGTTTCTCCGGGCTCCACTGCCGGAAGCATCACCGTAAACCTGCTTCCCCTGCCCGGCTCACTTTCAACGGAAATTCTGCCTCCATGAAGTTCTACTATTGCCTTTACCAGGCTAAGTCCAATTCCGGTTCCTTCTGCATTCCTGCTCAAGGATTTATCAACCTGTTTAAACCTGTCAAATATCTTGTCAATCTGACTCTTATCTATACCGGTGCCCTTGTCCGTCACGTTTATCTCAACAAAAGCTCCTCTATCGAAGACCTCCACCAGTATCTCTCCACCGATATCGGAAAACTTGATGGCATTGGAGATAAGGTTCAATATTACTCTTTCCATCTTTTCCGGGTCACAGGCTATTATTTTCTCCTCTACATCCGTATCGAAAATGATATTAACCTCTTTGCTTTCTGCATATTGAATTACTGATGTAATTGTTTCCTCCACCAGGTATACTATATTCTGGCCTGACTTCACCAATTCATAAAAGCCCGCATCAATCTTGGATAAATCCACAATATTGTTTACAAGCCTTGAAAGCCTCAGACAGTTTTTTCCCATGGTATCAAGATACCTTTTGATTACACCTTTCTTTTCATCCAATGCCCCCTGCTCGCAGTAACTGCTGAATAACTGGGTGGTAGCATAGATGACATTGAGAGGAGTTTTCAACTCATGAGATATGTTTGCCAGGAATTCCTCCTGGTTCTCCATTACCATCTCCATATGTTTATTGGCTTCCACCTCTGAAGTAACGTCGATAATTACAGCAACGATTTCCGGAATTTCTCCGTTTGCATCGAATAAAGGCTCAAACAAAACATTCCAATATTTTCCTTTTCCGTTTAATATAAATGTTATGCCTTTCAGATAGTTTATCTTCTTTTCCTCTACCGTACAATAAATACATTTATAATAATCCGTCTCCATAAAATCCGGATCTAAATTCACAAGATTATACTCAACCTTATTATCTCTGTCCTTTGGCTCATGAAAAATCTCTTTTATAAGCTCCCTGGCCTTCTGGTTTAAATCTGTAATAGTCAAGTCCGGATAGGAAATCCTTGCAACGGGCAAGTCCAGATTGTAGATTATCTGATAGAGCATTTCAGTCTGCCCGTCAATTGTCTGCCTATAGAGTCTTACAAGGCTTTCACCCTTGATTTTTCTGGTGATATCCCTTATACATAACAGGGCCTTTTGAATATTTCCATCATCTTCATAAATACTGCTCCCGCTGATATTGAAATAGCGGGTTCCGTCCGGCCTTTCCGCTTTAATTACGGATTCGCTTACCTTTTCTCCACTAAGCACCTTGACACCGGGCATATCTTCAAAGGTTATGGGATTTCCGTCAAAATCATAGAATTTCGTGTGATTAAAGATATCACTTATAGTTTTGTTGGCATCGCCGTTGTAAAAAGCATCTTTTGCACTGTCATTCAGTATAGAAAGATTTCCGTTCCCATCAATAGTATATAACCCGTCGGACATATTTTCAATTATAGCATCCAATTCTTTCTTTTGTTTCTCAATGACCGATGCCTGTTCTTCATTCTTTTTCCTTGTTATTACCTTTTCGGTTACATCTTCTACCATGGAAAGTACATATTTTACCCTGCCGTCTTCACTTATGGGAATAAGGTTGTTATTACAGTAGTTTTCACTCCATTTTGCCGTTATCCCCTTGATCTCCTTGCCATAGAAGGTATTGCCGGTGTCAAGCAGTTCTCTGAATACTGCTCTTGCTCCCGGAATTTCAGTCCAATCCACAAATTCATCGATATGAAGTCCTATAGATACCTCCTTTTTATTGTATGGCTCCTTCAGCATATCCAGATATGACTGATTGGCAGTTAAAAGATATAATTCAGGTGCGCTGTAAAGTCCAATCCCATAATTCCCGTCCTCTAAAAGCTTCGAAAAGCCTGCGAATTTGCTTTCAAAGCGGGAATTTTGTTTTTCAAGAAAGGAATAAATGGAGCATTCAGAAGAAACCTTGTCTTCACGGATATATATATTTCTATAATGATGTCCTTTCGTGAACAAAAAATAATCCCTGTTGAAATCAGGGTTGTTATACTCGAATTCCGGACAGATCCTGAGAACCCTCAGTACCTCTTCCAGCCTTCTTCCAACCACTTCCACAGAAGCATAGCCGGTAAGTTCAACAAAAGATGGACTTGTTTCCGTTATCATATTGCCTTTTACTGTGAAAAATGACGGCTCATTCTCTATAAATTTATTCTCACACACCGAAACCACCTCATTAAAATCCGTCTTAAGATGCAGAAGTACTTTATATTCCTTTAATACAAATTATATCATATTAACCCATGTTGATGAATATATTGGTGATAGTTGTTGAAATGTTCAAATACTTCATTACTGTTCCACAAAAGTACATACTTTCTTCCAGTGGCGTTATAATAATATTGATTTTATTCTGGAGGCGAATTGAGAGATGAAGATAAAGCTTTCGATTATTTTGGCATCATTCCTTTTAATATCTGCAGCACTTTCCTGTACAACACAAAAAATACCCAAGGAAGAAAAGATAACTGTACCGCCTACAGGGCCCTCGATTACATCCGGAACTCAAAAGGAAAATACCAATACGCAACCTGAACTGCGTTTTGCAGTAATGGCGGACAGCAGAGGTTCAGACAATGGTATAAATGCATCAGTTATAAAAAAAACTCTAAATGAAATAAAAAAGGCAACACCTCAACCTTCTTTTGCGGTGATGCCCGGTGACCTTGTGGGAGGCAGTGGCAGTTATGAAAAGATAAAGGCCCAGCTTCAATATTTTAAGGATACAATTACAAAATATTATCCCATTGATTTTTTTTATCCCGGCTTTGGAAATCATGAAGCTTCAGCGGGGCTGGAAGGGGAGAAAGCCTTTGGAGAGGTCTTCTCGGAATTCAAGGCAAATTTCCTGGAGGGTATGAACAAAACAGTTTATTTCTTTGACAGCTCCGAATGTCGGTTTTATATGCTCAACTCAAATCATTCCGGTGAAAGCCATACCATTAGCAGCAGACAGCTGGACTGGGTTAAGACGAACACCGACCCTGGAAAGCTTCATAACTTTTACTTTTTCCATGAGCCGGCTTACCCTACAGGTCCGCATATCGGCAGTTCTCTTGATGCAGATAAAATGATGCGGGATAAGCTCTGGGAGGCCATAGACAGGAGTAACGGCCCAATGGTTTTCTGCGGCCACGAGCACTTTTACACAAGGCGGCACATCAATTCGGATTTTAATGAAACAGTAAACGGTCAGTCCTTTAATTTTATAAAATCCGTTTATCAAGTAACCACCGGGACCTTCGGTGCCCCATTTTACCATGAGTACCTGGACAAAAGGAATGTTGATGTCCCCCCTGTTGCGGAATATCACTATGCCATTGTAGATATAATAAAAGATAAAATCCAGGTTACGGTATATAACCTGGACGGTAAAGCCATTGACTCTTTTGAACAATAGCACTTATACACATTTTCTTCCATAGCTTTAATAATATTATATGTCTTTCCACTCATAGTTAAAGGCAGACTTCCACATGATCACCAGTATCATAACTACAACAATGCCCAAAATGACAGTGCCGCCTCTGAGAAAAGTTGCCCCAAAATGTATCCCTCCGAGAACAGCCGCTATAAGCATAACAAGAAATGCCATACCG
>JAUZPH010000312.1 GCA_030706065.1 Bacillota bacterium
GAAAATCGGCCTTTGTAAGATAAGGAACCTTCAATACGAGGATGCCTTAGCTTATTTTGAAGTTTGTGAAAATCACGCAGAAATTTATGATGATAAAAAAACCTATCAACTGGTACTTTATGACAAGGCACTGTGCTATAAAAAACTTAATAAATTGGAACTGGCAGTGGAAACCATAGATAAATATTTAAATTTTAAAGACCGGAAGGATACTCCTACTTTTTATATATATGCCAGCATGATTAAGGCAAACTGCTATGACGAGATGAGTAAATTTGACCGGGCAATAGAAATTTATAATATGCTGATTTCACAGATTTCAGAGGACAGCACTCCTCTAACCGGTTTGGTATATTCTGCCTTAGGCACTGTATACCTGCATAAAGAAGATTTTGACGCCAGCCTCCGCTGTTTTGAAAAATCCTTGCAAATCAGAAGCGTCATTGACAGAAGCAATTTAAGTCATACCCTCATAGAGATGGCGGAGCTGTTTCTTAAGCAGAAACTTTATTATGAAGCAATAAACACAATAAAGTCCGGTTTGGCAGAGGCCGAGTCATATAAGGATTATGAATATATGCTGAAGGGCAACAATAAATTGGCCAATATATATGAGGATTTGAAAGATACTGCCGGCATGAAAGAAGTATATGTGACAATTGCAGACCTGTTGAAAACAACAAAAGACTATAAGGAGCTTGTTTCTGTTTACGTCAAGCTGGCTCTTATATATATAGATGAGAATGATAATGACACGGCAAAAGAGTACCTGAAAAGGTCCCAAGAGATTGATTTATAAAAGCCTCAGGAGTTTCTGGGGCTTTTTCGTTATGACTCATATATAATTTTCATATAATTTATGCATAATTATATACATTGTCTCCTATTTAATAAGCCACTATACTGCGGATGAAATAGGTAGATATGCTATATTAAGACAAATAAATATACTTTTCATTTTTTATCTCCCATAGTAGATTTCTCTTGATAATATCATTCCAAAATGCAAACAATATATAATTTGATTTTTTACCACTTATGAATGACCTCCGGTTTTGCAAAAATTTCATCAAGCCGTTTTAAAAAAGGTATAACAGAACTAAAATCAACAGCCCTATGGTCAAATGCCAAACACATAGGAAGTATTTTTCTTATCCCGATTCCTTTATTCCCATTTACTTGTACATATACACCGGGACGTTCTTGAACCGAACCGAGGCCAATAACAAAAACCTGCGGCGGTATAATTTCAAGCAGTGCAAAGAACCCTTTCTGTTCCTTATATAGAGAACCTATATTTGATACAGTCACAGTCCCGGACATAATATCTTTTTCAGTCAAACGCTCATTTTCGGGTATTTTATAATAATCTTCTTTTTCTTTGCCCTGAAGGCCCTTTACCTTATGCCTTGAAATTTGAGAAGAAATAACTCTTCTGATTATACTCAAATGAAATTTCTTCAATTCATTAACTGTATCAGCAAATGCTGCCCTGTAGAACATTTCATCAATATTTGTCTTTTCTATCCTCTTGGATATGTTTAATATGCAGTCGGAAATATCGTTTAATGACTTTCTCCCGGCATCGGGTATGGTTGGAGTTATCATTTTGCCGTCGGATAAAAGCCATGGTACTGAAACATTTATTTCATCCCAAATATGTGCAAAGCCTTCGGTTTTCTTATGATTATATCCTACATACGAATTCAAATCAGGTGCCGCTAACAATCCTTCAACAATAACTTTGATCATTACCGTATTAAATGTAATTTTACAGCCTGCACTTTTCCCTTTTCTGGAAAGCTTCAAAAATTCATTATAAAAGTCAGTTATATCCGGTTCATAAACATATGATACATGCGGTACGTTCTGCCAGGAAGACGAAGTCATGTGTGCTACTGCTCTTCTCTGCAAGTCAAACCTTTCAGAAGTTTTTACTTTGACATTATTATACTTCATGACTTCCTTCCTTTTACTTGTATTAATAGTTTTAGTATATGCCGCAGCGGACTGCTACGGAACATATATCTACACCACTCCCGGGAAATGCCTTGAAGTCAGCTCCTTTATATCTTTATTCTAAATCAGCCTGTCTTTACGGAAGGCCGCCGTTATAAAACGCCATGCAGCCTTTCTATTTGTCAGCCAGGCGATTTGTGCGTCGTTCCTGGTGTTGCTCAGTATTCTTGGTATGAAAAATTTTGCTACCGTTTCAGGTTTGTCTGCCAATATGTTGAACACCTTTTTAAACTTTTCGTCCGAGACAACTTCAGACTGCTCACCGTCCGGCGTTTTTGTGATAAAATCAGTCAGCATCATGCCCGGAGATAACCGCCCTACTATTAAGGCTGTACCTTCCAATTCCCTGGCAAGCCCTTTCATAAAGTACGTTAATGCGCGTTTGGTGGTACCGTACAATATTGTCTTGGGCTGTATCATGTTGTTGGAGCCCAGTCCCTCCATGCTGTAGATGGCGCCGTACCGCTGTTTGATCATCCCCGCTGCCGCAATCTGTGAACCATATATCATGCCGATAATATTTGTCTTAATAATATTCTCGGTGTAAGTTTCGCCGGTTTCCCACGAAAACATGTGCGGAGTGTTTTGCCCCGCGTTATTGATCCATATATCTATTCCGCCCCATTTTTCCAAAGAAGCGTCCCAAAGGTTTTGCAGACTTGCCTTATTCTGGACGTTGCATGGGACATAGATGTATTTTCCATTAAAGGGCAACAGTGTAGCCCTGGCTGCCTCCGGTAACGCTTCACCCCTACCGGACAGCGTAACATTGCATCCGGCTTTCAGAAACTCCGCTGCCATACAAAACCCAATACCCCGTGTGCTGCCGGTTATCACTACATTTTTCATAAAAACCCTCCTTCACCTTGTATTCAGCCAATCCAGGACAGGCTGGAGATTTTCCTCTTTTACGCCGTCAAAACCGTTTTCAATGATAGAAATGGCTTCTTCCAGCCTCTCATCCTTGTCTTTGCGGCTTTTAAGCATCTTTAAAAACATGGACAGCATGATTTTATCCATGCCCTTTAACTCTTTCAAAGGGAAACATCCACCGCGCAGATAAAAAAATGGTAGGCCTTTGATCTTATTCCTTGCGATAACTGTTTCGGAATCTGGCTCAGCGGTCCGTCCGGTGCCTGATCCACAAACAGCTTTGACGTTATACTTTCGCAGTTTATCAAGGCCCTGTATTTTCCCAACTTTCATCCAGCCGAGAAAAATGACTTCTTCATCCTTACTGGTCTTTGAAAGTTCTTTTACCCGGAAAACCTTTAGTCCCGTCTTTGCAGCCAGCATATCGGCATACCTCTTTGTAAAACCCGTTTTTGATTCATAAACAATTATCATTTTACCTTTGGCCTCCTTTAATTCAATATTAGGCTATATGAATTTGCTTAATGTTTTGTTTTATAAATGCAGAAATTTATTTACAGGTCCCTGTGAAGCTCAGACGGCAAATCAACATCCTTCAGCATCACCATTGGATATGCACAAATGTTGTCGGGGATCAAAACCCAATTTTGTGAACTCCGAACACAAAAAATCAATACATGCTGGTATAACTTTTATGAGGTACAATGTTACCGGCAGTTTTTTCAGGTTCTGGGCAGAAAGCTTCTTGAACGCCAACAGGTCCATGTATTCATCCGTCCACGGCTCCACAAGCTTTGCGGTGCCGGTGATCTGCATCCCGCTTAATTGCTGGAAGCCGGTATAGCCGTCGTAGATGGCAAGGCAGACATTTTTGTTGGCTTCAAGCCCACGGAACTTCAGGCCACCTTCAGAAAGCAGCCAGAAACTCCCATCCTTATAGCTGTATTCCAAAGGCGTGCAGCGTATAAAATCACCACAGCCTGTGGCCAAGGCGCATGTATTATGCTCCATGATGAACTTCTCTATCTGTGTCAAAAGTACGCCACGTTCCATCCGGACCGCCTTCTCGTCCTTTTCAATCCAATAAGACGCTGCTTTCTTATAATCCATAATAAAAACACACCCCTTATATCCATAGATGCGGAAATTTATAATTGAATTTATCTCCTTGTATCTAATATTTCTTTTGAATAATCAACAATAAAAATCCGTGAAGATTGGATATTTTATTGTTGCGATAAATGATGAAATTTTACATACGGAAAAACGCTCTACGATTCGATATTTTCTCAGGAGAATTATTTAAGGTTTAAATTTCCGCATCTGTATTACCTTTTAATCCGAATAATTCGCTGCATCCAACCTGCTCTATCACCAGAATAACACAGCTGACCCAGCCGCTCAACCATAAAATTCATTTTGTTGGATATACTCCCATATGGTAAGAAAAATATTTTTGAGTTACGGTTAATCCAAGCCTTTTCAAGCCCTCTGGTCAAGAAGTGACTTATAATATATTCCTAAAAAACATCGGAATATATTATTTATCCTTATTTCATATTTTCGATAATAAATTTGAGGTTACAATTTATTCAATAGGTAACCTCAGTTGGATAATAATGATTTCCATTTAAGCTTATGTACTTGTAGCGAAGCAGTTTTTAAGTTAGCTTGATGGGCATGACCTCCGAGGTCCTAGGAGGTTACTGGAAGTCAACTCCTTGCTTGAAATCCGGTTCAGTTTCTTTTGAGTTTATGTCATAATCTTAGAATATATCAATCATTTGTTGGTATATATCATTGCTTTAGAAGTGTGCAATATTTTATAATTTTATTTATAAAGCAGATTTGGGCAACTACAGCACTTAAATCAGGTATTCTATTGATTATTTGAAATTATCAATAGAGCAAAATAACAAAGGTCAGAGTTTAGTGCCGTTTGCACTTTGTGGCAGTGAAAGGAAAGGCGATAGTAATGAAAAAACAAGGATTTAACCCTTATCTTCCATCATGGGAGTATACCCCTGACGGAGAACCACATGTCTTTGAAAATCGTGTCTATGTCTATGGCTCTCATGACCGTTTCAACGGGCA
>JAUZPH010000313.1 GCA_030706065.1 Bacillota bacterium
AAAACAAATCACAAGGACAATCAGAATTATTATTACATTAACGAGTTGGCTATCCATAATACCCTCCGTTCGATGAGCAAGCAAATTAACTTGACCAGTATGTTTTTAATTATATACTTTAATGTATAGGGTTAACCAGATTATATTGTAGAAATCACATGAATTTAAAGACAGAGGTAAAACCATAATGGATGAACAATATTATGAAAAACTGATGAATATAAAAACCTCAGGAGAACAAAAGATATTTAACGAATCCCTGCACTATAACAGATATGAACCAACCTCCTATACTGCATTGGAGATATTGTCGGAGCAATATACATTTACAGCAGAAGATAGTATAGTTGACTTTGGCTGTGGCAAAGGGAGGTTTGTTTTTTACATAAATCACTTTTTTAGCTCTGCCATGACGGGGATAGAAATGAATAAATTCTTTTATACAGAATCGGTTGATAATAAGAGAAATTACTTCAAGATAAATAAGAATAAAACGGATAATATTCATTTCTTGAACAGCTTTGCAGAAAAATATAAGATTAATCCGTCGGATAACAAATTCTACTTCTTTAATCCTTTCTCAGTGCAAATATTTGCAAAGGTTATAAAAAACATTCTGGTTTCATATGAAGAGTATGAAAGGATAGTTGATATTATACTTTATTATCCCTCGGACGATTATATTTATTTCCTGGAAACCAGCACCCCCTTTCTCCTTATCAATGAGATAAAAGTATCTTATCTGTATGATAATGATAATCGTCACAGTTTTTTAATCTATAGACTGGGATACCGTTGATGAACCTTGGAGACTTCATAAATGTTTGTACTGCTGTTTCTGCCTATTCCTATAAAAAAAAGGATTGAATAAATTGCTTAGAGGTAATCCGAAAAAGCACCCGTCACAATTGACAGGTGCTTCGATTGCTCATCTTGCGAAGTAGTATCTTTTATATGTTCACATATCCAGTTATCAATGGCTGCCGCTGCTTCAGAAGCAGTCAAGCGGGTATTATCCAATAACTTCATAGGAGGACTTGTTTTCCCTGCATTCTCCTTCTGCCATTCATTAAAATCCATTGACGCTTTTACATATTCGTCCTGCTCATTATAATGACGATTTATTGTTAGACGTTTATATAAAACATCTTTTTTACAGATTACAGCAATATAATTTTTACACAAGTGTTAATCATGCTATAAACACCTATGACCTAAAATGGACTTATTTTATCTTTTCTAACTCACCATCCAAATAATCTAAAACTTCTTCCCTGCTTTCCGGCTTATCATGTCCGATGACGTAGGTATTGAAGTTATAGTCCTTTATTAATTCTATATACCTTTCCAATTCAGCTTTATCATATCTTCCATGATTATTATAGTGATCTTCACAATCGGCATCGCCCACAAAAACAGTTCTTTCATCAGGTACAAAAATCAATACCGAGTCCTCTGAATGCGGTGCTCTGACTTCAGTTATCTCGCAGTAGATTCCACCCAGGTCAAGCTTCAAAGTCCCGCTGAATTCAATATCTGAAGTTATAACCTTAATATCATTCCTGTCCGGATACTCCAATTTAATACATCTGTCACACAGCTCGATGTCCTTACCGGTATCAAGCCTAGCTTTCGTAGCCTCATCAGTCCATTGCCAGGCTGCAACCTCTTTTAACTTTTCATTTGTTCGTCGGCCTGAAACTGTTTTTCCTGACACTGCATGCATTCCAAAAGTATGATCCCAATGCCAATGGGTTATGACGGTATAATCCGGCAGCCTCAAATTTTCATTTCTTAATTCTTCATAAAACTTTTCCACATGCCTCCTTGAATTCCCTGCATCAACCGCCAGGGAATACTTGTCTCCATTTATATAGCCAAGTACCGGCCTGTCTGTTTCTTCTTCATTAGGTAAATAATAAATTCTGCTGGACAGCTTTTTTAATTCCATATCTTTCTCCTAAAATTCAATATCTTATTCCGAGTACAGTACCCTCCCGGCTATATTTTGACAGCGTTACTTCGCCTCTCTCTATAAGCCTGTTTTGCATCTTCGTATTACCCATTGCTTAACATATATGAAATCACTCCATAAGAAATCAATGTCCTGTTATTATAAATATCCATTAAACCACCTGGATTGGCGGCAAAGATACCGTGCTGAAGCATGGCTGCTCCATAGCCCCTTTCTATTGCCCCATTATATGTGGCTAATACGCAGTACTCTGCTGCATTACCACAAACTACAACAAAGTCGACATTCTTTTCTTTTAATATCTCCTCAAGCTTGGTCTTCCAAAAGCTATTATTGAATACCTTTAAAACTTCCGCATCAGCATCCTGAACCGCCAGTTCCTTTACATTTTTAAAGGCATCGCCGTCACCATCCGAAATATCCCTGACAATTATCACAGGCTTGCCGGCTTTTCTGAATAATGCTGCCGTCTCATTTATATATTCGAAGGTATCATGATACTCCCTCTCCCCTCTTCTGCGGCCTATATACGCTTCCTGAACATCAATTATCAATAATGCAATATTCATTAATTCTCCTCCTTTAAAATCAAAAATATGAGACCTATGTATAAAATTTTCTAAACCCTATTACCTCATCTGTAAAACCTACACTTTCATAAAATTTATGTGCACCTTTTCTGTGAGCTGATGATACAACGATGGCATAAAGACAATGATTTGCTACTGCAAATTCGTCAATTTTTTTCATTAACATTTTTCCTATTCCTTTTCCACGGAGTTCCTCTTTAACAATCACATCTTCAAGCACTAAAAAATTGTCTCCACCGCAGGATAGACATTTACAGCTTACTGCTAAAATAGAACCTACAATTTTATCGACATCTTTTGCAACCAAAATTAAATACTGATTATCTCTAAGGATTTCTTCGTATATCCTAATGGAATCTTCTATTGGAATTTTGTAAGGAGTAAGCTCAGTATACAGTTGTAGTAGGTCTGGAATATCATCTATCTTTATTTTTTCAATTACCATTATCTTTTCCGCTCCCTCTTACAAGATTGGATTTGCATGTATATTTTTTTTACCCTTGCTGCCAATATATCACTCTTAACTTTTACCAGGCTCATCTTGATGCTCTTTCTATAAAGACCATTACAGGATGAATTATATCCTTATCGGTCTGTACATCTTCGAGATATAGAACCTTAATGTCATCATCTATCTGAACGAGCATATTGCCCGCTCCCGTTGCATCCATTATTTTTACGCCTTTCAAATCAATATTATGTTTTACATTACCTTCTGCTCTTATAATACATGAGACTCCAGCACCGCTTTGTTCTGCGACTGCGGAAGTAACAGTTCCGGTGATTGTTGATGCACCTTTATTACCTAGCTTTTCCTCCAATATACCGGCAATAATTGTATCAAATTTTATTGCTTCTCCATATGAAATCTCATATGCAAACCTGTTTGTCTCAAAAAGGAACATATTACCGTATAGATGTAAAGTTCTTTCGGTTCCATCTTTAAAATATACACTTATCATATACCCGCCGCCAGCATAATCATCAGGGTTTTTATGTGTGCTTTTTAAATTTATTGAATTCAGATAATCTATTATGGCGTTTGTATTCTTTGTATCTGATATATCTAATTCATCAAAAAGAGGCAGGGTATACGAGATATGAATCCGTTGTACTTCATCCCTGTGGAGGTTTATTATCAAATTCTTATTATGCCTGTCTACAATTGACTGGGATATAAAGAAACCTATTATAATCAGGCAGCCTAGTGCGGCGGCAAGATATTTTTTATTCATAGCAGCTGACCATCCCCTTATAATTTATACTATCAAAAAGTTTTTATGTCTACTTCATCAAAATCTGCCAAAGAATTAACTTTTCACGTCGACAATTACAAATTCTGAATGAGAACCTGTTCGAATGGGATATCCCCAGCCGCCGATTCCGGATGTTACAATGATTTGATAATCATTTATCTTCTCGTATCCGTAGTTCAACTGGCCGATTCCAGTCAATTCGTTGAATAGCCCTTCCGGCCAGATCTGGCCTGCATGAGTATGGCCTGACAACTGCAGGTCTATTCCCGCGCCGCTGTTTTCTTGAAGCTCACTGGGCTGATGGTCAATCAGTAAAAGAAATCTGTTTTTATCCAAGTTACTCAATAATTCCTCAGTGGTTTTTCGTTTTATGCCGGAAGAAAAGCCTCTATCCTTTCTGCCAATAATCGCAACTTCATCATTCATATAATAAACTTCATCCTCAAGGACATTAATCCCATTACCATCAAGCTCGTTTCTTAACTGCTCTGCACTAAAGTTCCGGCTGAAACCGTAGGAGCTTTTGTCATGATTTCCATAAACATAAAAAGTCCCAAAGCTGCTTTTAATATTGCCAAGTATGCCTACAGCATTTTTCATTTGCAGCAAAGTAGTATTTTGATCCACGATATCTCCACAAAGAACCACTAAATCAGGCTTTTTTCCTTCAATCTCATTACAGTATTTCTTAAGTTTTTCTTCATTCATGGTTGTACCAAAGTGAAGATCGGCAATCATCGCAATTCTATACCCCTGCTCCCGGATTGCCTTTCCTGTGTGTATGGTATAATCGGTCTCCACCACATTTTCCATGTTAAAATAACCGCATACAAGAATTAATGAGGTGATAATAACAGGTGCCAGGCCGCAGCGAAAAACCTTATTCCACAGGCCGATTTTCATTCCCTTGTGTTTATGAAAAGAAGCAAATACAAGGTTAAGTATCTCCAGGCATAAGGTAATGCCAATCATATGAAGTACAACCAAGGCTGGAAATCCAAACAGGTTGACAGAACTTATAACAGCGGCAATGGCAAGTACAACTGCCAGCGTTTTCACTTTTTTATTCCTGCTTTTTAGTCCCCAAAAATCCGCAACCCTCAACAAATAAAAATATAAGTAAACTCCTCCCGGAATCAATAAAAGGAAAGGCAGTATTAAGTG
>JAUZPH010000314.1 GCA_030706065.1 Bacillota bacterium
CTTTGGTGCTTCCTCCGCAACAATTATCTCTCCGCAGTCAGTACAGTACCATACCGGTATTCTGTGGCCCCACCAGAGTTGCCTCGATATACACCAGTCCTGGATATTCTCCATCCAATTGTAGTATATCTTTTCAAACCTTTCAGGAACAAATTGTGTTTCTTTGTTTCTTACAGCCTCAACTGCCGGCTTTGCAAGAGATTCCATCTTCACATACCACTGCTTTGATATCATAGGTTCTATTACAGTATTGCACCTGTCATGAACACCTACATTGTGAACATGGGGTTTGATTTTTACAAGGTAACCTAAAGCCTTAAGTTCTTCCACTATGGCCTTTCTTGCCTCGTATCTGTCCATACCGGCATACCTACCGCCCAGTTCGTTAATTGTACCGTTATCATTCATTACGTTTATCTCTGCTAGGCCGTGCCTCTTTCCAACCTCGTAATCGTTCGGGTCGTGGGCAGGAGTTATTTTTACAGCTCCGGTACCGAATTCCTTATCTACATATTCATCGGCGATTATGGGAATCTCCTTGTTAACTAGAGGCAGAAGCAATTTTTTGCCTACAAGATGAGAGTATCTCTCATCGGAGGGGTTGACTGCCACAGCTGTATCACCCAGCATGGTTTCCGGCCTGGTAGTGGCTATCTCAACAAACTCGTCACTGCCTATCACAGGATATTTTATATGCCAGAAGCTTCCTTCCTGTTCGCTGTATTCAATTTCTGCATCGGATAATGCAGTCTGACATTTTGGGCACCAGTTAGTTATTCTGTTTCCCTGATATATGAGTCCTTCATTGTACAGCTTTACAAATACATGTCTTACTGCCCTGTTAAGATTTTCATCCATTGTAAAGGCCTCTCTGGTGAAATCCGCAGAACAACCCATCTTCTTCAGCTGCTGCCTTATCCTTTCCCTGTATTCATGGGTCCACTCCCAAACCTTCTCCAGGAAAGCTTCTCTTCCCATTTCCTTTTTCTTCAGTCCCTGCTTTAAAAGCTCATTTTCAACTTTAACCTCGGTGGCAATACTGGCATGGTCTTCACCCGGCAGCCACAGGGTGCTGTAGCCCTGCATTCTCTTAACTCTTATAAGTATATCCTGCATTGTATTGTCCAGCGCGTGGCCAAGATGAAGTTTACCCGTAATATTCGGTGGAGGCATTACAATTGTGAAAGGTTTCTTACTCCTGTCTACCTCCGGAGTAAAATATCCTTTTTCCTCCCAGTTCCTATATATTCTTTCTTCAAACTCTTTTGGATTATAGGTTGTTGACAAAGTCATCTTTTCTTCCATTTTACATCCTCCTGTTCATTTTTTTCAATTCCTTTATAAAGGTAATACACCTCATTATCATTAATCCTAAAAGGAATAACCTTATATTGTAAAAATAAAAAGGCCTTCGCCTAAAAGGACGAAGACCCGTGGTGCCACCTTTTTTCCCACAACATATATGGGCTCTCATACCTTAACGGTTGGAAAACCGTCTTTACCTACGATGTATCCCGTTCAGCAGGAAATCACCTGGCACGGTTAAATACATTTTCAGAAAAGAAGCTCAAAAGCTACCTTCGAGATATTCTGTATAGAAGGTCTTGCAGCCCCGGAACCTTCCTCTCTAAATACAGTTCGTATCTCTACTCCTCTTTATCACAGCAATTATCTTATTTCTATTGAAACAGGTAAAACATAGTATTATATAGAAATAATACTATGTTTTATTTATATCCTATTATATCGTTAATTCATGTTATGTCAAGTGTCTAAAGATGGTTAGTTCTCAATCTGTCGGAGGCTATACCTTGGTCCCCGCGGCTTCCTCATGGGCTGAACTTACCTCTTCCAGGACCTTTTCCCCAACTTCGATATTTTTAAGTGCAGCAGCCAGCATGAGTTTTATTCTGTTAAGTTGATTTACTTCACTGGCTCCCGGATCATAATCCACTGCGGTGATATTGGCTTTCGGGTATCTGGCCTTCAGAGGCTTTATCATTCCTTTACCGGTAACATGGTTTGGAAGACAGGCAAACGGCTGCATACATATTATATTTTCAACGCCGCTTTCAATAAGTTCCACCATTTCAGCTGTAAGGAACCAACCTTCTCCGGTCTGATTTCCCAAAGACAGTATTTTGGATGCTCCATGAGCCAGGCCTTCGATAGCCTTCGGCGCGTCAAATCTTTTGCTGGCCTTCAGTGCTTCTTTCATGTGCCTCCTGTAGTATTCTATCCCCTTTATCACTACATTGCTGATTATCCTCGCCTTTCTACTTCCATCAAGAAATTCATTCTTGAAGTTGGAATTATAGGCAGTGTAGAGGAAGAAGTCGATGAGATCCGGCATAACCGCTTCTGCGCCTTCATTTTCCAGAACATCAACCACACTATTATTAGCCGTTGGATGGAACTTTACCAGTATTTCACCGACAAGTCCTACTCTGGGCTTCACAATATTTTTAATCTCCAGATTGTCGAAATCTCTAACAATTCCATATATATTATTTTTAAAGGTACTGTGTTTACCGTCTTTTATGGATTGCCTGCATATTTCATTCCAGTGTTCATAAAGGCTGTTTGCGGAACCTTTTACCGCTTCATAGGGTCTTACTTTGTATAGTACACGCATTAGCAAGTCCCCATATACAAGAGCTATTGCAGCCTTGTTTAAAAGTCCCGGTGTAATCTTAAACCCGGGGTTCTTTTCCATGCCCAATGCGTTTAAAGAAATTACAGGTATATTTGAAAAACCTGCCTCCTGTATCGCTTTCCTTAAAAAGCCGATATAATTTGTGGCTCTGCAGCCTCCGCCGGTTTGAGATATTATGACGGATACATTATCAACATCATATTTACCGGACTTTAACGCCTCGATTATCTGTCCCACAACTATTATAGACGGATAACAGGCATCATTATTTACGTATTTCAAGCCTTCCTCCACTGCCATTTTATCATTGGAGGGCAGTACCACCAGATTGTACCCCGATACCCTGAAGGCCTCCTCCAAGAGTCTGAAATGTATAGGTGACATCTCCGGAGCCAGAATGGTATGTGTCTTTCTCATCTCCTTGGTAAATACTGTTTTATTCGGCTTTGAATCCTTGTGTATTCTAATGTAGTTATTTCTTTCTCTTTCTTCGATAGCAGCCTTGAGAGACCTTACTCTGATTCTGGCTGCTCCCAGATTATTGCCCTCGTCTATTTTCAGAACAGTGTATATCTTTCCTTTTGCAGCAAGTATCTCTTGTACCTGGTCCGTAGTAACTGCATCCAGACCGCAGCCAAAGGAATTAAGCTGTACAAGTTCAAGGTTGTCCTGAGAAGCTACAAAACTTGCAGACCTGTAAAGCCGAGAATGATATACCCATTGGTCAACCACCCTCAGCGGCCTCGGTACCTCACCCAGTTCTGCAACGGAGTCCTCAGTCAGTACAGCCATTCCGAAACCGGTTATTATATTAGGTATGCCATGATTTATTTCCGGATCTACATGATAAGGCCTTCCACTCAAAACTATGGCTTTTCTTCCGGTCTCCTTGATATAGTCGAGTACTTCCCTGCCCTTTGTCCTTATATCCTCTTCAAATTGGATTCTTTCCTCCCAGGCTTTGTCCACAGCACTATTGATTTCTCCCTGTGAAATATTGAACATCTTAAGTTCTGCAAAGAGTCTTTCATATAACTTCTTCTTATCATTCAATGACAAGAAGGGGTTTAAAAATCTTATCTGCTTCTCCTTGATTATATCCATATTGTTTTTAATAACTTCAGGGTATGAAGTTACAATCGGACAATTATAATGATTATCCGCATGTTCGTCTTCCTTCTTCTCAAAGGCAATACTTGGATAGAAGATAAAATCTATTCCCTTGCTAATAAGACTCATAATATGTCCATGGACTATCTTCGCCGGATAACATACAGATTCTGAAGGTATGGTTTCTATACCCAACTCATATATCTTCTTGGTGGATCTTGGTGACAATTCCACTCTAAAACCAAGTTCAGTAAAGAATGTATGCCAAAAAGGGTAGTTTTCATATATATTCAGTACCCTGGGTATACCAACGGTTCCCCTGGGTGCATTCTGCTTCTCCAGTGACTTATAGCTGAATAATCTCTTGTATTTATAATCATAAAGATTAGGCACTTCCTCCTTCTTTTCAACAATACCGGCGCCTCTTTCACACCGGTTGCCGGAGATAAGCTGTCTGCTTTCATCAAACTTGTTCACCGTCAGCAGGCAGTTATTGCCGCAGAGGCCGCAGCGCCTCATAGTAGTTTCACTGCTGAAAATATTAAGACTTCCCTCATCCAGTAAAGTGCTGATTTGTCCTTCAACGTACCTCTCTTTAGCTATGAGGGCAGCGCCGAAGGCTCCCATAAGTCCTGCAATATCAGGCCGTACCGCTTCTCTTTCTGCAATGAGTTCAAAGCTCCTTAACACGGCATCATTATAAAAAGTGCCGCCTTGGACAATTATCTTTTCTCCCATCTCTTCCGGTCTTCTTATCTTTATAACCTTAAGCAATGCATTCTTTATAACGGAATAGGATAATCCTGCTGATATATCCCCCACAGATGCTCCTTCCTTCTGGGCCTGCTTAACTCTTGAATTCATGAACACGGTACATCGTGATCCCAGATCAACAGGGTAGGCAGCCATAAGGGCTTCTTTGGCAAAATCCTGTACACTCATCTTGAGAGAGTGTGCAAAAGTCTCTATAAAAGAGCCGCAGCCGGAGGAACAGGCCTCGTTAAGCAGTATGCTGTCAATGACGCCATCTTTTATTCTAAGGCATTTCATATCCTGTCCACCGATATCCAGGATAAAGTCTACTCCCGGCAGGAAGAAATCTGCAGCCTTATAATGCGCTATTGTTTCAATTTCACCGATATCTACCCTTAATGCTTCCTTTATAAGAGCTTCTCCATAACC
>JAUZPH010000315.1 GCA_030706065.1 Bacillota bacterium
CATTTCTTGAACTTCTTGTTTTTTAGAAGCTGCGAGGTATCCAGCATATTGGCATTATCCTTAATTGTTTCAGCTTTCTCCTCATCCTTTTTATCCTCTTCAGGCGCCTTCACCTTATGGACAGTTTGTAAAGGGACCTCAATTCCCACAGGTACTTCATAGGTATTGACAGACTGCAGCTGCTGTTTCCCTGTTTCCCGGAAAACGTATTTACCTTTCCGACTCTTTTTGGCCTTCGACGGCCTCGGAATCCTGGAAATCAGCTCCTTAAGCCTTGAGAAATTGATATTGAGCCTCCTCAGTGCAACGTCCAGCATAAACAGGAGCAGTGCTGCTGTCAGAAGAAACGGGGTTAAATCTCTCTGCCCTTTGATGGGGCTCATGGTTTTAAATACCTCTTCCGGCGATGTTATAACCTTTCCCCCCATATCTGCCACAAGCTTATCCATAACATCGCTGCCGGTGGATATCTTGTATTCAGGTGAGTACTGCATTGAATATCCTGTATTTATGGAATTCAGTATCTCCCCTCCTGAAGTCTGCTTCCCGTTAATCATGTAGGTGCCGCTTTCTTTTAAATCTATGGTTGCAGAATATTTACCCGGAGCAGTGGGATAAAGCTTTATCTCCTCTGTTTGCCCTGACGGTGCTGAAATTACAGCACTTGTATCCGTCTCTTTTTCATTCTTCTTGTCAGTGTAGCTTATAGTTGCCTTGCTGCCCTGCACGGATACATCCATTGAGGCACTGTCGTTATCAAAGCTCCCCACGGTAAAATTGATTATGTTCTGCCACAGCTTTAAATCTTTGCTCCAGGTTACATAATTGGCACTCCACTTTCCGGATATATCAGAATTCCAGGCTGCAGTTTTTCCGAGCCCATATTGCCAAACGGTAAGTATAGGATCCTCTTCGTCACTCTTTAAAATAACCCTGGCTGTTTCCTTTTGGGATGCTCCTACATAACCGAGAAGGGACGGAAGACCTCCTTCAGCAGCTCCGCTCAGTATGCTGTGGTCACTGCTTATTACTGGAGTAAATTCGCGGTTGTTGAGGTACGTACGGGCAGCCATAAAGGTTTCCTTGGAAAATATCCTGGGGATATTGGTATATTCGTCGGTGACATAGTGCCTGCCGCCGCAGGCATTTGCAATAGACTCCAGCAGCTTTACATCTGCATCCTTTCCCACAGCTACCGTGGACACTGTAATATTGTCATCATTCATGCTTTTTAGTAAACTGTCGTAACCGGTCTGCTCTGCCTGTCCGTCAGTCAATAGTATGATGTGCTTGATCTTTGCGTCACTTTCCTTAAGGGAATTATAACCCTCCTGCAGGGCCGGCAGTATACTTGTACCTCCATCTGCTCTTATAGTTCCTATATCATCCTCGATGGTCTTTACATCATTGATAAGCTGTCTCTTTACCACCCAGCTGTAGGCACCATCGAAGGAAAGGACTCCTATCTCATCCTTGTTAACTCTCAGCGAATCAAGGCTTCTTATGGCAGCCTCCTTGGCCATATCCACCTTGCTGATGCCCGCCATGCCCTCCGTCATACTTCCGGATTTGTCTATAATAAGTACCATGGCCATCTTGGGAGTTTCCTTCTTCCCCCGCATATCCATATAAACCGGCAGCACCTTTTCCAGCGGAGTGTTGGAATAACCACCCAGTGCAAAGGAATCGGTACCCCCTGTTGCAATAAAACCTCCCCCAAAATCCTTCACATAGCTTTCCAGGTTGTTCAGGAAACCTTCATTCAGGTTATCTGCGGATACATTGCAGGTTATTATTGACTTGTAGGTATTCATTTCAGCCAGGGTACTGGGGGCTCCCTTTGAATTGACCAGGGTATAGTCCAAAGAAGAGGCCTTCAGCATTTTTATAAGTTCATCCGCCTCTCCCCCATTATCCTGAATGACCAATACCCTCGGTTTTGCTTCGACGTTTGTGAAGGCTGATGCCTCGTTGTTCTTGAGTTCACTATCCTTATCCGCCTCCATTACCACCTTGAAGTCCTTAATTCCCCCGTCCACTGCCTTATCTCTGAATACAAACTTATTCTCTCCCTTGCTGACCTGTACCTTCTGTTCTCCCACCTTTGTTCTTCCGTTGTACAGGTGAAGCGTCGCCTGTGTATCCACAGTACTGTTTATATTCACATAGATATTGAACTCTTCCCCCAGTGTAAGCTTCTGGGGAACAGAAATACTTTCTACCAGCGCTTCATCCTTCTGGGTGTCCTTTATCTTGTAATACTTGAATTCTACTCCCTGCTGCTGCAGAGATGCCGCAATCCTGCCGGCAGATCCCTCATTTTCCTCTCCATCGGAGAGCAGTACTATTCTCTTGTTGGAGTTGTTGGGAAAAAGAGAGAGGGCTGCGGCCAGGGCGTTTTCAATATTAGTGTAGTTGCCGTTTATTTTACCCTCTACCTTGGAAAATCTCGTGTCGCTGCTTACAAAATTCTCCACCTGGGCATTATCGCCGAAGGATAGGACACCTATCTTGTCCTTTGCCCCTTTATGGTTGTAGGCTTCCCTCACGAAGGCCTCCATGTTAAGTCTTTCGCTTAAAGTTGAATCAGAAGCATCTATCAGGAAGAAAGTAGTTACATTCTTTACCTTCCAGTAGAAGGTTGTACCGCAATAGCTCAGTATCAGAAAAATACAAATTAGGCTTCTGAGGATAATTAAAAGGTTTCTCTTAGGCTTTAACATTCTCCCCAGCCATTTTGAGGAATAAATTATTCCTCCAAGTAACACCGGTATAAGTAATAAAATTAAAGGCGCTGTAAAGCTTAATCCCATGATACACCACCTTTGCCTTTAGGTTTTTTGATTTCTCTGCTCCCGTACAGCTTTAAATATGAAAGCCATTCAATGACTATAATTAAAAAAGCTGCGGCTATGAGGATATTATTCAGGTTTATGCCTCCTCTGCTTTTCCCGGTGCTTTTTACATTGTTAATATCACCGGAAGCCTCTGGCACCTCACTCTCATCTGTTGGAAAGTTAACCGCCAGTAGCCTGCTTACATCCTCCTTGGCTGTTTTTTGAACAATTTCATAAATTCCGGGTGTATTTGTCTTATCGAAAGGTTCCACCGGGTATTCCGAGCTCTCGGAAAACCTGTTTTTCCCGGGGTCTATTACCGTTATCTTTTCTGCATCCGGCAGGGCAGTGATATCAATGCTGTCTCCGCAGATATAACTTTCCTTTCCGACAGCCTCCCTGTCGATAAGATATGAAATCATACTGTTAGTAAATATGGGAAACTCGGCAGTCAAAGGAAAGTCAGTATTGTGAAGGTCAAAACTCAGGGCACCGACCTTCCGACTCTTATATTCTCCTGCAAAGGCTGCATTATTATCCTTGACCTTAATAAGGGCGCTGCCCCAGTAAGGCACCTCAATATTTCTCAGCCTGGATATTGTAAAATCGCTGTTTGTTATATACCTGGTTATCCCATTGGAAACTACCTCAGCTTTATCTCCCTGTACCTCTCCTCCCAGGTTAAAGAGTGGATTGCTTCCACCGGGATTGATGAATAAAATACTTCCGGTTTTCGGCAGTTCTCCCGGTACGGTACCGTCATATATGTAAAGGTCAAATTTGTCGTCAATTTTTTCACCGGGCACTGTTTTATAAACCTCGACGTCTTTCATCGCAGACAGGACCTTCTCCAAAAAAGCATTCTTTTCGGTAGAGAGCAGAATCTTCCTTTGCTCCTGCTGTTTCACAATGGTATAAACGGTATTATCGGCCAAAAGAGCGTCCTTCTGACTGATTTCCGCCTTGAGATATTTTACACTTCCATCAACCTTGTCAAAATATATGGTATTTGTTTCACCGGAGCCAATGGCAGTGTCCCCAAGGGTTATAAGCTTATCATCCCCGTACAGGCAGATTTCAGCATCAACCTTCTCTGTACCGTGGTTGGCAGCTCTAACTAAGACCTTCAGCCCGCTGTCGGACCTGGTATATGACATATAATCCAGGCTTACATTATTCTTTTGGGAGGGCATGATCACAACTTCGCCATTTAGATCCTTTATATCTACAGCCTTGTCCGTTATAAACACCGCTTCATAGCTCTCGTACTGACTGCAGATAGATTTTACTAGGGAGTAGGAATCCTCCAGATTGCCGGAACTGTTGCTGGGCTCAAGACTTTTAATTTTTGCTGCAGCCTCTTTCTTATCCGAAGTTCCGGCCACCTCCACTCTGCAGTTCTTAGCGGAAGAAATCACTGTAATTTTACTTCCTCTGGGAAGATTGTCAATGATGGCTTCAGCCTTTGTCTTTGCTTCCTCAAGCTTTGTGTCCTTCGTTCCAAGGGCACTCATGCTGCCGGAAGTATCCATTACCAGTACCAGATTTTCGTAGTTCTTGTCCTTCCACCACAGGAACGGATTGGTCAGAGCCATTGTGAGGAGTATTATGAGAAGCAGCTGCAGAAAGAACAATATGCTTTTTCTGAGCTTTTGAAAAGGGCTTGTGGCCTCCGAATCCATCAGCACCTGCTGCCAGAGATAGAGGCTGGATACCTCTTTCTCCTCAAAGCGCTGTTTTAATATATAGAAGAAAATTAAAACCGGAACCAGTAAAAGAAACCACAAGGCCGAAGGAGTGAAGAACCTCATATTATCCCCTCCCTGGCAAAGTATTCAAAAATCAGCTTTTCCAGTGCCTCCGAAGTAGACACCTGTATAAAAGTGCCGCCGTACTTGGTACTGGAGGCCTTTATGCTACCAAACTGGGCTGCCAATTTGGCACTATATATCTTTAAAAGCTTTGGAGTCACCGTAAGGTTTATCTCTTCCCGGGTTTCGCTGTCAAGGAGTCTCACCTGGCCTCCTATCTCAGGAAATAATTCGCCCTCGCTGAGCACCTGCACAAGAATAATCTGCTGCCTTTTATA
>JAUZPH010000316.1 GCA_030706065.1 Bacillota bacterium
CGTCGTGGCCTTCAGCAGTGTATGCCTCAGGGTTTACGATCTTAGATCTGTGAGTTCCATGCCGGAAATGTCATGCTGTTAAGTATAAAGATTGTCCATAAACCAACTACCACTATTTTGGAACAGAGCCTTAGTCCGGCTATAACAAATATATTCATTGCACCAAACAGCATGTACCATAGGTTTGGAGGGGATGTTGTAGGGAAAGTGAAATAAAAATAAATATTTTGCAACAATACCTTCCTGCTGAGTATTATCTGAGAAAATCCGCTGCGTTCTCAATAAAGTTTTTTAGAGCGTCTTCCCAGTTCCTCATCTCATCTCCAACGGTGCACCTAAGCATCATATTATCCAGTGAAGAATAGGCCGGCCTTTTAGTGGGGCTTGGATATTCTTCAGAAGTGCATGGAGTTATCGTACAAGGAATGCCGGCTAACTGAACGATTTTGCCGGCGAACTCATACCAGGAACATTCACCTTTGCCGGCGCAGTGGTAAATTCCATAATCATCTGTAACTATGAGCTTCAGAATATGATGAACCAGATCCTCGGCATTGGTAGGAGTTCCTATCTGATCATTCACTACTTTCAGCGTACCTTTCTCATTAGCTGTCTTCATAACAGTATATACAAAGTTTTTCCCGTGATAACCGTACACCCAGGAGGGCCGCACTATGAAGTACCTCGATGAAAATTCTCTTACATAATTCTCACCCATATTTTTTGTTTTTCCGTAGACGCTCTGAGGCGAAGGAAGGTCATACTCTCTGTAAGGCCTGGTGCTGACACCGCTGAAAACATAATCCGTTGAAATATGAAGAAACTTCGCAGAAATTTCTTCACAGGCCATGGCAAGGTTTCTCGGGCCCAGGGCATTTACCATAAAAGCCCTACTCTCATCTGTTTCGCAGCCATCCACATTTGTATAGGCTGCCGAGTTTATTACCACATCCGGCTTTAGCTCTTTAATGAAAGTACTTACTTTAACGGCATCGGTGATATCCAGTTCCCTGGAGGATTTTCCTATAACTTCGGCGTTTCTGACTGCCTGAGGGATTTCACCTATTTCCGAACTTCCGCTGTTTATTATATCAATAAGCTGAGATCCAACTTGTCCTTTTGATCCTGTTACTAAAATTCTCATATAAACTGCACCTCTCATGAAGAACTTATCTGTCATACAAAATGAAAACTAAATATTTGAAACCATATTCTATTATATAGAACATCTTCAGGAATTACAAATTTGTTACATTTCCTTGGAGATGTGATTTTTTGATTCTCAATAATTCAAAAAGGCCTGTTTAGATAGTTGACAATTATGGTCTGATTTACTATACTGAAATTAATGCATATCAAAAGAGTCGGAATTGAAGGAAGTGATTTAATGAAGTTGTCTACCAAAGGTAGGTATGGGGTTAAAGCCATGGTAAACTTGGCGATACACTATGGGGAGGAACCGGTGTCCATCAAAAGCATATCGGACAGCGAGGGCATATCAGAATACTATCTGGAGCAGTTATTCGGTCCTTTGAGAAAAGCGGGCCTTATAAAGAGCACCAGAGGTGCACAGGGTGGATATATACTTAATAAGTCACCGGAAGAAATAACTGTTGCCGATATTATACAGGTTCTTGAGGGGCCAATAGAAATATCCGAATGTATTGACGGCATCCCCTGCAGTAATGAAGACGGCTGTGCTACTAGACTGCTTTGGGAAAAGATAAAGAGGAGTATAGACAGTGTCCTTGAGACCACTACTCTTTTTGATATTGTTGAAGACTACAACAGAATAAATAAAAGAAATAATGGTTATCCTCTTACAATAAAGAAATAGAAGGTAAGGGGAAAAGGGTTTATATCAGGATTCAGCTTACGCAATCTGCAGCCTGTCAAAGGCTGCTTTATAATGCGCAAAGGACCGGTTTAATTATAGCCCTCATATACTTTAAGGAAGGTGAGAACATGAATAAAACTATTTACATGGACTATGCAGCCACAACTTACACAAAGCCTGAAGTTCTGGAAGAGATGCTTCCCTACTTTACCACTAATTTCGGGAATCCATCCTCCATATACTCTTTGTCAAGGGTTACCAAGAAGGCCATTGATGTCAGCAGGGAAAAGGTAGCCAAGGCGCTTAATGCGGATATATCGGAAATATTCTTTACCGGTTCCGGTTCAGAGGCAGACAACTGGGCACTGAAGGGAGCAGCTTTTGCTAACCGTAAAAAAGGGAATCATATAATAACTACTCAAATAGAGCATCATGCTATTCTACATACCTGTGAGTACCTTGAGAAACATGGCTTTGAGGTTACTTACCTGCCGGTGGACAGAGAAGGCTTTATAAGCCTTGAGGATTTAAAGTCAGCAATAAAGGAAACTACCATACTGGTTTCAGTAATGTTTGCAAACAATGAAATAGGAACTATTCAGCCCATCAGGGAAATAGGAAAGATATGCAGGGAAAAGAAGGTACTGTTCCATACCGACGCTGTTCAGGCTATAGGCAATGTAGCTATTGATGTCAAGGATATGAACATAGACTTGCTTTCTCTGGCAGCCCACAAATTCTATGGGCCAAAGGGAGTAGGAGCACTTTACATAAGAAAAGGTGTGAGAATAGATAACCTGATTCACGGCGGCGGCCAGGAGAGGGCAAGAAGAGCGGGAACAGAAAATGTTGCCGGTGTGGTTGGCCTTGGAAAGGCTATTGAGCTTGCTACAGCAAATATCGAGGAAAAGAACAGCAGGCTGCTGGCTTTGAGAAATAAGCTGATGGAAGGCCTTCTTGAAGTATCATATACCAGATTGAACGGCCCGAGTAATGAAAACAGGCTGCCCGGCAATGTGAATGTCTGCTTCCAGTTTATTGAAGGTGAATCCGTATTGCTGCTTCTGGATGATGCAGGAATATGTGCCTCCAGCGGGAGTGCATGTACCTCCGGGGCCTTGGATCCGTCCCATGTGCTGCTCGCCATAGGGCTTCCTCATGAAATTGCCCACGGGTCTCTCAGATTGAGCTTGGGAGACGGGACAACTGAAGAGGATGTAGATTATGTTTTAAGTGTTGTACCGGGAATAGTAAAAAGATTAAGAGAGATGTCACCTTTATGGGAAGACGTAGTTAAAAAGGGAGGATGCGGCAATGTATAGTGAAAAGGTAATGGATCATTTCAGAAATCCAAGAAATGTGGGAGAGATTGAAGATGCAAACGGCATTGGCGAGGTTGGAAATGCCAAATGCGGAGACATAATGAAGATATATTTGAAGGTTGAAGACAACTTAATTGTAGACGTTAAATTCAAGACCTACGGCTGCGGATCTGCCATTGCGTCCTCCAGTATGGCTACAGAGCTTATAAAGGGTAAGACACTGGATGAGGCTTGGCTTCTCACTAATAAAGCCGTAGCGGAGGCACTGGATGGTCTTCCGCCGGTTAAGATGCACTGTTCCGTGCTGGCAGAAGAGGCCATTCACAAGGCCATCAATGATTATAGAATAACTCATGGAATGGAACCTCTGGCAATGGAAGAGCATGACGATATCCACGATCAGGTTCATGGAGAATAAATTAAAATAAAAACTTTAAGGACAACTGCAGTTATGCGGTATGTCCTTTTTTATTGGATGATGAATTAGATTCCTCACATCATGAATGTTACCTCAACCGGTTTCTTCTTCCATAGGATTATTCCCGCAACTGTAATAATAATTCCTTTTTTAGAAATAATACTAATATTATAAAGGATGAGGGTGGAGATGGATGTATCGATGCAAGAATTTCCTGGCCATGAAGGTTTTGGGAAGTGGCGGAAGAAACCTGGGTGCAATAGCTGATATAATTCCGAATTTCAGGGAAGGAATAATAGAGGGTTTTTCCATCAATGGCTCTGCCCTGTTTAACCGAAAACGAAAAGTAGTGCATACAAAGGATATAATCTATTATGGAGATAATATGATTGTTTCCAGCCTGGTGGAGGAGAAAGGGCTTACCTTTGATAACATAAAGGACATGGAGGTAGTGGATATCTGCGGAAATATAATTGGTATAGTCGAGGACATAGTCTTTGACAATAAATTTAGCATTAAGGGAATAATAATATGCCCGGGAGTTGTAAAAAAGCTCTATGAGGGGAAGAGAATACTTCTTATAGATGAAGTTATCTTTGGCGAAGATAATGTCCTCTTTCACGGGAAGACGAAATTCAATTTTATAAGCCTTAGGCATAGTATTAATGGTGTTGAGTGTAATGAATAAGAATATTAGATATATTATTATCTGTGTTATTGTTCTGCTGCTGGTTTATTTCATGATAAAAAGCCCAATTTTTCGAGGTACCATAGATACCATATTCATTTCTTTTATCATCGCATATTCCTTAAAACCTCTCCAGGAAAAAATAATTATGAGAGGCTTAAGCAGAAAGGCTTCTGCTCTGATACTGCTTCTAGGACTTTTAGCCTGTATATGCATCATATTTATCTTTTTGATTCCCAGCGTACTCAGAGAAATCGTAAATATAACCTCTACCTTCGATGAACTCAAGCTTCTGATAGAACGCTTGAACATAAGCATAGAAAGGTTATCTACCAACAGATATATGAAGAATATTATTGAAGGCGGCCTTTCCAGAATCGAAGGGTTGACATCGGCTTTTTTCAATAATGCCCTTGACAATTTGTTGAAAAAAAGCGAGGACATCCTGTCCTTTGCTGTCATACCTATTCTTGTATACTACCTGCTGTCTGACGGCCCGTCCATAGGCAAAAGCATACTGATTTTTATGCCCTTGAAAAAGCGCCGTGTTTTCAGAAGCTTGAGCAAGGATATAAACCTGGTACTGTCAAAATATATATTAAGCCAGTTTTTGCTGAGTGCCCTTATCGTTGTAATGACTTTCGTTGTTCTTATGGCGC